>JBEKCL010000121.1:0-10795 GCA_050014895.1 Dehalococcoidia bacterium | reverse complement strand
TCGACGAGGCGCTGCTGATATTTTCTATCGATCTGCACAGGGCCGCTGCGTTTTTCAATCGTGGCAATATTTCCCAGCAGCACCTGCTGCCCGCTCGCGGATGTGATGGTTAATTGTTTTAAGTCTTCGATATGGTCCCGGAAATCCTGATTGAGCCGCACAAGAATGTTATATTGATTGCCGGAGATCGGATCAGTGTACAGTGACGCGACAGTTCCAGCCATACATGTATAAATCGTATTGGAAATGCCTGCAACATCGATTCCCAGTACACCAGCTTTATCGCGATCAATATTGATATGCAATTCAGGTAAGTTGTCGTCTCTCGTAACTTGCACATCCACCGCACCTGGAGTTGATCGGACAATTTGTGCAATCTCTTTCGCCAGAGCGCTTCCAGTCGAAAGATCGAAACCGCGTATTTCTACATCGATTGGAGCGTTGGAACCGAAGTTCAGTAGAAAACGCAAGATTCCGCCAGGATTTAAAAACACCTGGATACCCGGGAGTTTCGCTAATTTGCGCCGAACATCGGCAGCAATTTCAAACACCGATCGACTTCGATCTTCTGAAGGTATAAGACCAACCTGAATATTTCCTGCATGGCTCATGATGACGACAACGATAAGCTTAACTTTGTATGGCAGGCGACCGGCGGCAAACTAAGTGGCACGGGCGCAAACGTGCAATGGATTGCCCCTGGCTGGGTCCAGAATTTGAATGATGCCCCATATACGATTACGGTTGAAGTATCGGATGATAATGGCGGATCAGACGTGTATCAAATCCCAATCATTGTGCACTGCTGCGCCCGCTAACCACCATCAGAGTCTGACCAGTTTAATATCTCCCCAGACCCCCATATGCTCACCGGCAATTAGCAGTACCCCAATAACCCCACTTATAACCTGCCCGTGTTCCAGTGCGGCCGGTATATCATCCGGTAATTTTACCAGGTTTCCTACCGCTGTAGCTGCAGCATCAGCAAAAGCCGCTGAAGACGATAGCACTATTGCAGCGTCAGCAAGACCGAGGCTCAAAGAAGGCCCGACTGTACCGGAAGATGTACAAATTCCCATCGGTGTCTTTTCGGGTTCGATTTCTATGGCCAGTTTCCCGGAAAAGGGTGAGTTCCCTGCATAGATACCCACCAACCGTTTCCTCGTGGTTTTTATAAAGATATCCCCTCCATTCTCCACAATCACTTCATCCGAATACTCAAGCAAATTCCTGCCTACCAATTCGGCCATCGCCCCGGCGACTGCTGCCATTGGCCCAACATCTGCAGCCCGCGCTGAGCCCGCCATCATTTTTACAACCTGGGGCGCCTGCTGATCAACTTCCAAAGGTTCAAGGCTGTGCATAAACAGCGGATGAGATCGGATATACTCTTCCAGCGGATTTCGGTATTTTTGGATTGCAGCCAGTGCTTCCCTGCTTAGATCTCTCCGGGCACGTACATAGAGGTCTGTCTCCTTCACAACCACTCTAAAGGAGACCAGGTCAGTATCCTTTATCAAATGACGGTAGGTTCGCGGTTCGTACGTCATAATCCCAAGGGGATAAGCTTACCGGTTTTCTCAAAACGGCGACGTGCTAGGCAAATACCCGGACCGGCTAGAAGTGTAGTTCCATGGCATGCGGCGGGCAAGCCCTCACACATAGCTCACAAACAATGCATTTGGAATTATCGAACATTACCTTCCGTGTATCCTCTTCAAGGCAAAAAGCCCGTGTTGGACACATGGTGATGCAGGCGCCGCAGTGCGTACAGCGTCCCTCATTGCGTGTTACATCCTGACTAAGTGATTGTATTTCGACCCCGGCACCCCGCAGGTACTTAAGGCCTTTTTCGTAGTCGTTCTTCTCGCCGCTTAATTCCATTACCATAAGGCCTTCCTCACCGGGAGAGATCGAGGCCTTCAGTATATTAAAGTCCAGCGAGTAGTCCCGGATAAGGCTGCTGACAATGGGTTTATCTATAGTCCGCTGAGAGAAATGCAATACTATTTTCTTCGCAATTTTCATAATTCCATTCTCCATCAGGGCAACGGCCGCTCTTCAAGAGTCTTGAGCTTTATACCGGACTCGACCCCCGGCAGAGGAGCAACAGGCTCCGTCAACAAGAAAGCACCTTTCTTGATCCAATCCTTAAGCGTATTGGCTATCTCTAATGCCCCGGGGTAACTGGATAAAGAAGCTGTTGGAATCTCTTTACCATCCACTACTATATTGCCGGATTTTAACTCAGCATAGCTGACTTCAGCCAAAACATCAGGCTTGCGGTTTGGATAAGCATCAGAATAGTCCACAACCGGAGCCAGGATATCTGCATCAGTAACCAGCGTATATTCAAGTATTTCCTCATTTAATATTGGAATAGGTACACCAATGCCGACGGTAAGAGTGGCCCCGTAGCCGAGGAAACTCGTGCCCACCAGCCATTTTGGGTTCATTTGTTTGAGGTCACCGATAACAGCCAGCGTACCTGCGCCCCTAGTCGGCACTCCTTTCTCCGTACGCGGGGCCGAGGGGTTAAACTGTGTGCCATTCCAGGCCACGTAACCTACACCCCCACCGAGAAATATTCTGGTCCCTATACCGGTTGTCTTGTAAAGCGGGTCATTCATCAGCGGCGCCAATTGGCCAGCCGAGCAGAAGTTGGCATTGCCCAGCCTGGGCTTAAGCACACCCATGTAGGTATAAATCATGCGGTTGCTGAGATTGACCGCAACGTTATAGTTCTGGTAAGCATTACGCATATTGAAGAGTACAGCTTCATTGATCATTTTTATATTGATCAATGTCTCCATTTTTTTCCTGGGATAGCAGTCGGTGCCGTAGGCGCTGGCGATCAGCCTGATATCCTTGCCGGCTACCAGCTCTTCAATTACATGCCCGCCACCATAGTTGAACTCACCCGGGTACATCCGGTTTTTCGGATCATCATCGGGCATGGCAGTTGCTCCGATTATTATGTCAACGGCGGCTATGCCGGTATAAGCTGGAACATCATTCAAGGTGACTTTTCCACCACCCATTTTCATCCTCGGTTTACTATGGCCAAGATTCATATAGGCGCTGGATGAGCACATTGGACCGAAGGTCCCTGTGGTTACGACATCGATCTCTTTCGCTGCGGCAGCCACTCCCTTCTTCCTGGCGACACTGATCACTTCTTCTGCAGTAACCACAACCGCCTGGCCTTTCTTGATTTTCTCATTGATCTCTGCGATCGTCTTGGCCATATTTTCCTCCTATATAAAAATTTTCAGCCCGTGCGGAAGATCTCTGACTTATATCAACCGCAGCGGGCAGAAAAATTTCCGGTGAAGAAACCTACTAAATTCTAATGCTTACCGTACTTTTCGTAAAACACGATCTCAGCGAGCTCTTTGCGGGGTGGTGCCTTGGCCTCGGCAGCCGGAAAACCGAGCGGAGTCATTTCAACCGCAACCACCCCCTCCGGAAGTTCTAATATTTCAGCCACCTTCTTGTAGTCGATAATATAACCAACGTGCACGGTACCAAGGCCCAGCGCATGGGCGGCAAGGGCCAGGTTCTCCATGGCAATGCCGGTATCGAACATGTGCCATTCGCCCTTTTCGGTTGAGACTTCACCTCTGTAATAACCGGATTTTTTTAACTCGGCACAGGCAACTATGGCAATGGGGGCATTTTTAATGGCGTTAGCACCCGGATTACCACGTGACAGCGTTTCCGCCAGCTTCTCTTTCGTCGCTGGATCCTTAACCACGACATAGCGGGTGCACTGTGAATTGGCCCAAGAAGGCGCCCAACGGGCAGCCTCCAGCACTTTATTCAAAAGGTCATCCGGAACAGGGGTCTCTTTATACTGGCGAATGCTACGCCTGCTATGAATCGCTTCAAGAGTATCCATCGAGAAATCCTCCTTGTTTATTGCTGAGAACCTAAAAGTCTTTTCAGCTCTTCAGGTTGAATTTCCTGTTGTTCGCCATTCTCCATGTTGCGCAGCATCACAGTGCCAGCTTTAACCTCATCATCGCCGATAATGGCGGTACTGGCCGCACCCACCGTATTAGCCTGTCTCAACTGGGCTTTGAGACTACGGTCACCGGTTGAAACAATCACAGAAACACCCGCATCCCTTAGAGAAGCGGCGATTTTCAGGGCTTCAATTCTGGCAGTATCGCCCATACAAGCTATAAAAAGGGAAGGTTTTGCGGGTCCGGGAACCTTCACATTCTGGCTCTTTAAGTTCAGTACAATACGCTCAATACCTGTGGCAAAGCCAATAGCAGGTGTAGGTTTCCCCCCCAACATGGCAATCAAGTCGTCGTAGCGTCCACCACCCCCAAGGGCGCTCTGCGATCCTCCTTCTAATGGCTGGATCTCAAAAACCGTCTTTGTATAGTAGTCAAGCCCCCTGACCAATCTTGGATTAAGCACGTAACTAATATCTAAAGCCTGCAAATAGTTTATAAGCGATTGAAAGTGCTGTTTGCACTCTTCACATAAGTAATCTGTGCTTTTCGGCGCTTCATCAGCCGCCTCCTGGCATCCCGGTTTCTTACAATCCAGAAGCCTTAAGGGATTTTTTTCTAGCCTTATAAGGCAGTCTGCACAAAGTCCCTGTTTTAAAGGGTCATAGTACTCTTTCAGTTTTTGCAGATGTATGGGCCGGCATTTCTTACAGCCTATGCTATTCAAGTGCAATGAAAAGCTCACCAAACCCAGGGATGAAAAGAAGTTGAGCGCCATACTGATAACTTCAGCATCCAGCATTGGCGAAGCCTCTCCGATGGCTTCACATCCAAATTGATGATGCTGGCGATAGCGCCCGGCCTGCGGCCTTTCATATCGAAAAATATCTGCAAAATAGAATAGTTTCACAGGTTGCGGTAGGTTATCCATACCATGCTCCAGGTATGCCCGGCAGACTGATGCGGTCCCTTCCGGCCTCAATGAAAGCTCATTGTCGCTCCTGTCTTTGAATAAATACATTTCCTTGTTAACAATGTCGGTGCCTTCTCCCACACTACGGGCAAAAAGGCTGGCGTCTTCAAAGGTAGGTGTATCTATACGCCCATACCCATAGAGCCTGGCAATATCCTCGGCCTTGCCTTCTATATGACGCCAATATACCTGCTCTTCAGGCAAAATGTCGGCTGTACCTCGGGGTGCTTTAAACAAAAATACTTCCTCTTAAAGGTTAATTATATTATACGAAAAGGGTTAAATTTCCAAACGGGACAGGTCATTCCGGGACTTCATTATTAATCCACGCAAGATAGTCTTCGTTGCCCTCAATAATCGGCAGGGCTATTATCTCAGGGACTGAATAGCTGTGGTTCTTTTTAACTATTTTGATGATGTCAGGTAGTGCTGAAGATCGAGTTTTGATGATGAGAAGCGACTCGTCGGCGGAGTCTATCTTTCCCTGCCACCAGAATCTGGATGTGACTTTCGGAACAACATTCACGCACGCCGCTTTCTTTTGCTCCAGCAATACGGTGCTAATTTTATCCGCTTCTTCAAGGCTTGAAACAGTAACCAGCACCACTACCAGGCCTTTCCTCTGCATACCCAATCACCCCTTTTTTAAAGATCTGCGATATCCAAGCTCTGTAAACTTATACATGGTTGACACTACCCTGACTGCATTACTAAGTGATGGGTAAACAGGAAAACCTTCAGCTTCACACCTTCTTTTAAATGCCAGTGAGTACTTGCGCTCAATTTCATTATCGGAATACGGATCAAGAAAAATGCTGAAAATCACCAGTTTTCCGGCCTTATCATGCGCAAAATGTAGTCCTTCTAACAATCTTCCTGCAATAATGTCAAAACGTTTTTCGAATTCACCGCCCCACCTGACAAGCATGTATCTTATGATATCAAACTGCATTATTATTGAGTGTATATTATTATCTTGCGAGACAATACGAAAAACGTCACCAAGACCGGCCTGGTTTTCTCCATAATTATAGAATATCTGCCAGGCGTCCAGAGGGTTGCTGATAATCGTCCCTACCGCTGGCACAAATTTCCGCAATTCTTCGACAACTGGAGCAGAGAATTGAGGAACTTCCAACCCGGCCTTTACGCACATATCAGTCTGCACGACCCCAAATCCACCGGAATATGTGACTATGGAAACACCTTTACCACGCGGGGGCTCCGAATCGTTCAGGCAAATAGCAGCATTGAGCAAGTCATCGAAGTCATCGACCTGAACCGCCCCCGACTGCCTTAACATGGTGGACCATGTCAGGCCTGATCCGGCCAACGATCCTGTATGAGATGAAGCGACTCTTCCCCCATCCTCCGTAATGCCACCCTTAAGTACAACTACCGGCTTTTTATCTGAAGCATATTCAAGAGCAGACCTCAATGAACGGCCGTCTTTAACACCTTCAACGTACAAGGCGATCACCCTCGTATCGGGGTCATCGGCCAGATACTCGAGAAACTCAGGGCAATCGAGATCAAGTGCATTGCCGTAGCTGACCATCTTGCTAATTTTAACGTTCCTGGACTTACCGACAAACACGAAGTACTGGGCAAACGTGCCGCTCTGAGCGATGACACCAATATGCCCTTCCTCATTTGTTGAGGCCGGATGAAAAGATAGTCCCGATTTGGGACAATATATGCCCATGCAGTTCGGGCCAAGCAACCTGACCTTACCCTTAGTTATCGAGATGAGCTCCCTTTCCAACTCAATCCCTTCTTGCTGACCGGTCTCACCAAAGCCTGAAGTAAAGGAATGTATTACCTTGACGCCTTTTTGAACGCACTCCCTGGCAACGTCCAAAACATTCCGGGTAGGCAGGTTAAAAATTACATAGTCAACCGGTTCTTCGACGTCCAGAATGCTGGCATAGCACTTTTTGCCATGCACCTCTTTATAGTTAGGATTAACCATGTACAAATGGTCGCGCATCCTGGTCAGAAGAAGAGATAAGGTGTAAAACTCCGTGGGCGATGACCCAATTACTGCAACATTTCTTGGGAAAAAGACTTCATCAAGATTGGCAGATGTTTTCATCATCACGGCTATCCTTTCAAAGGATTATTACAAGGAACAAGACGATGGATACATAAGGATACCCCCCGCCAATTATAAGTTCAAATTTCGATTATAAAATAAATCCACCGGGTGGGACGGTGGACTCATTTTATCAGGACTGTGAACTTATATTTAGATTTCTTTGGAAAGTATCTTCTCTTTGAGGATCTCGAATTCATCTGCGCTCAATACGCAGGTGTTTTGGTCCTCTCCAATCTCAACCCTATCGTCGAATACTTTAACTGCAGGGCAACACGTGCCTTCACGGCAAAGTTTAACAATCTTCATTAGTCCCTCCTGGTTTTGTTGATCTTCTATAACGGTTTGCCCCACCAGCAATCATTACTTATGTAATCCGGAAAACCGTTTATAAAAATATGATATTACTGTTGCCAGGCTGCGGCAAACGACTAAAATCACATTCAATGATATATTTGCCAACCAAACTCAGCATACCGTATCATACAGTTGAACCGGTGAACAAATGGATCCATCCCGCTTATTTGCACAGGCCAAAGAATACCTGCCTCCCGATAAACTGGCAATCGTAGAGGCTGCCTATGAATACGCACGTTCGGCGCACGAGGGACAGAAACGCAAGTCCGGAGAACCATTCCTTGAACATCCTCTGCAAACCGCCATAACCCTCGCAGAATTACAATTGGATGCCGCCACCCTGGCAGCAGCACTACTGCATGATGTGCCGGAAGACTGCAATATACCCATTTCCGAGATAGAGAAGAAATTCGGCAGTGAGGTCAGCAACCTGGTGGACGGCGTAACCAAGCTGAGTAGAGTTACCTGGAGACGCGATATTGCCGTCAGCAGCCAGGAAACTCAAGCAGAGAACTTACGGAAAATGCTGATCGCTATGGCAGAAGACCTGCGCGTGGTTTTCATCAAGCTGGCGGATAGGCTCCACAATATGAACACCCTCGAGGCACTTCCACCGGACAGGCGCCAGGCCATAGCCCAGGAAACATTGGAGATTTACGCTCCGCTCGCTCACCGGCTGGGGATGGGACATGTCAAATGGCAACTGGAGGACCTTGCATTCCATAATCTTGAACCTGAGAAATATCATGAGATAGCCCGTATGATTTCCGTAACCCGTGCGCAACGTGAAGGCTTCATTGATGATGCTATACGGGTACTGCGTGATGAGATGGTAATAGCCGGCATAGATGGCGAGGTAAGCGGTAGACCAAAACACATATACAGTGTTGGCCAGAAAATCAAGAAATATGCCGCTATGGGCAGAAGTTTTGGCGATATTCACGATCTGTTCGCACTTCGGGTTCTTGTCCACGATGTCTCTGACTGCTATAAGGTTTTAGGCATTGTACACAATCTGTGGCATCCCATAACCGACGAATTCAACGATTATATTGCCAATCCCAAGGATAACGGATATCAATCTTTGCATACAACGGTACTGACACAGGGTGCCACACCACTGGAAATACAGATCCGTACCTATGATATGCACCGGATGTCGGAATACGGTGTAGCCGCCCACTGGAGGTACAAAGAGGGGGCGAAGCCGGACCTGCATTTTGAACAGAAGATCTCGTGGCTGCGGCGGCTTATCGACTGGCAGAGCTCACTAAATAGCGAGGAGTTCCTGGCATCGTTAAAGGATGATTTTTTCTCCGACCAGGTATTCGTCTATACCCCCAGAGGAGAGATTAAAGCTTTTCCCAAGGGTTCAACCCCCTTGGACTTTGCATATCGCATACACACGAACCTGGGACACCGCTGCATAGGCGCCAAGGTAAATGGCAGGCTTGTCTCGCTCAACTATGAAATGAAAAACAGTGACATCTTAGAAATCATGGTGAGCAAGGCGGAAAAAGCACCCAGTCTCGATTGGTTGAACTCCGACCTGGGTTTCGTAAAGACTGCCCACGCCAAAGAGAAAATACGCGCCTGGTATAAAAAGCAAGAAAGGACGCAAAATATCGACCGCGGCAGAGTGATCCTGGAAAAAGAACTCCGGAGGCTGGGGGTAGAATTCACCAACTTTGAAGAGTTGGCCAAGGAGATGGAGTTTGATAACGCCGATGATTTCCTTGCGGCAGCCGGTTCCGGGGTCATTACACCGCACCAAATAGCTGCCAAACTGGCGGGGGAACCTGAAGAGATGGAGGAGGTGGCAGAGAGGCCGTCCCCCACTCCTTCCCAGCACAAGGGGTCAGGGATCCAGGTCCTGGGAGTCGGCGACCTCCTCACCCACCTGGCTCAATGTTGCCATCCAGTGCCCGGTGATGATATCATCGGATACATTACGCGGACGCACGGTATAACTGTGCACCGCAAGAACTGTATTAACATAATCAACGAGGAAGAAAAAGAGCGGCTGATAGAGGTGAGCTGGGGTGATGTAGAAGATGTCTACCCTGTTAATATCCAGGTGGAAGCATACGACAGGGTTGGCCTGTTGAGGGACTTAACCACAGTTGTAGCCGAAGAGAAAATAAATATTACGAGTGTCAGTACTCAATATAGTGACGACGTCTTTACGATGTTTGCTACTATTGAAATAAAAAATATGGGACAATTGAACCACGTTTTAAGTAGAATAATGAGCCTGCGCGGAGTCATAAATGCCAGGAAAAAGCAGCAGGACAGGCTTAACGTCAGTTCTTGATATCAAAGGAGGTAGGCAGAATTGCCAAAGACAAAGACAGCAGAAAAATCAGCCAGATCAGCCGCCAGGAAAGCGGAACGTAATAAGGGCATCAGAAGTGTCACCAAAAGCTCTGTTACTAAAGCAGAGAAACTCGTAGCCTCAAAGAAAGGCGAGGATGCGAAAGCAGCGGTTACCGGAGCTATAAGCGCACTGGACAGGGCCGCTAAGAAAAAGGTCATTCATCCCAATACTGCGGCACGGAAGAAGTCCCGCCTGATGAAAAAATTTAACGCTTCAACCAAGAAAGCCAAATAATAATCCTAAAGGAAATTTAGAGGGGGGCGCCAGTCCCCCTCTTGAAAATTTTTAATGTCCCTATCCTCAAGGACAGGGGCGGGGGTGAGATCAAGTGAGTGCTTCAGACAGTCTGTTATCCCACTTTCAGACCGTTGGTAACGATCTATACACGCGCGGCATGATATCGATGCACGGCGGTAACTTGAGTGTAAGACAGGACCAGAATCTGGTGATTACCCGCAGCGGGAGCCGGCTGGGCTACCTGACAGAACCTGACCTGATAGAAACAGGTGTTACAAAAGACGACGAGAATACGAAAAAAGCATCATCCGAGCTCGGTGTCCACCGGGCCATTTATCAAAATACACCGTTTTCGGCAATAGTGCACTCCCACCCGATTCACGCGACAGCGCTGTCATTCCTGGGAGATATGGTATTAACGGAAGACGAGGCCGGTAAGTTATTTATCCCCAGGGTGCCCGTAGTTGGGTTCGGCAGGGAACCTGTGCCAGGCGGTTTTGCGCAGGAAATAGCGGAAGCACTCAAAACACACGCTATTGTCCTGGTTCACCGGCATGGCAGCTTCGCACGCGGTATGAGTATTGAAGAGGCCTATGTATATACCGAGCTACTCGAAATAAGCTGCCGGATTCTTTACATGGTCCGGAAGATGAAACCCTGATTTAACTCAGGCCGGCGGCTCCGGAGGCTTCGGACGCCGCCCGTCAGCAAACCGTCTGAGACCGTCCATCATCTCCATATCCCGCAGGCTGGATTTATGCAATTCTTTCTCGAGCTCTATGCCTGCTGCC
>JBEKCL010000120.1:0-10813 GCA_050014895.1 Dehalococcoidia bacterium | reverse complement strand
GCCCGGCGTGGTGAGCGGCGACACGGTGACGCTGAATAATCCGGCGAGCGGGACTTACGACACCTGGAACCAGGGCGCAGTGACGCCCATCGTTCTTCAAACACTGGACGGCATTGACCTGAAGGCTATGGGCCACAACTCGCCCGAGTATGTAAATGCAGTACTGCAGGCTATTGAATTGGCAATGGCGGACCGGGAAGCCTACATGGGCGATCCGAAATTTGTGAAGGTCCCCATCAAGGGGCTGCTTGATCCGCAGTACGCGCAGGAACGCAGAAAGTCGATGACGCCGGGAAAGGCCTTCGATAAAATGCCGCAGCCGGGCGATCCCTGGAAGTACCAGGGACAGGCTGGTGCCACCAGCCCTGCCGTTATAAATCCTGTCAGTGAATCCGGTCCCGGGTTGCAGGTGGGCAAGGATACAAGCTATATAAGCGTGGTAGATTCAAAAGGTAACGCTGTATCGCTGACGCCCAGCGATTTTCCACAGACGCCCATGGTTCCCGGTACCGGCCTGACGCTCGGCAACCGCATGAACCAGTTCCGGCTCGATCCGCAGAACCCGGACGCCCTCCAGCCGGGCAAAAGGCCGCGCATCACGCCCAACGCTGCCATGGCGACGAAAGACGGCAAGCTCTTTATGAGCTTTGGCACACCGGGCGGCGATACACAAACGCAGACCAATGTCCAGGTATTCTTGAACATCGTGGTTTTCGGCATGGACCCGCAGGCCGCTATCAATGCGCCGCGCTTCCAGTCCTTCAATTTCCCGGACTCCTTCGCCCCCAATGTCTATAAACCGGGCACGATCGGGTTGGAGCTTCCTCTCTACCAGTCAGCCGGAAAACAGCTCGAAGCCATGGGCTACAAGATCGAAGTTGGCGATAAATGGGACAATAAGTGGGGCGCCGAAAACGTGATCCTCGTTGACCCTCAGACTGGCAAACTCATCGGCGGCTCTGACCCCAGGGAAGAAAACTGGGCTGAGGGACGCTGAGTACCTGACTTATTGCCATCCTGTTCCAAATGAAATAATGCCCCGGTTAACTGGTGCTATTCTGCTATAATTGGATTATTAGACTTAATTTGGAGCACGAGCCATGAAATTCGCTGTAACTTTGGAAAAAGATGAGAAAGGATTTTATATTGCAGGCGTTCCCTCATTACCCGGTTGTTATTCGCAGGGAAAGACAAAAGAAGAAGCTCTGACTAATATCCAGGAAGCTATAAAAGGGTATATCACCAGCATGCGCAAACACGGGGAAAAAATACCGGTTACGGAAGTGGAAGAGGTGGAGGTCGGCGTATAGTGCCCAGACTCCCTATTATTTCGGGGGACGATTTCGTCAAAGCTATCAGCCACATTGGATATACCTGGGATCATACTGAAGGAAGTCACATGATACTGCTCAATCAGAACGGGCGCAGGCTAGTTGTACCCAGACACAAAGAAATAGGCCCCGGATTATTACGCAAATTAATCAAAGATACGGGTTTAACACGAAACGAGTTTGTTGCTCTTTTAAAGAAATGACAGGGGTTGGTGAAGACCGAGATGAAATTTCAGGTAGTAGTAGAATATGATTCCGAGACCAGCAGCTACGCAGCCTATTTTCCTGAGTTGCCCGGATGCTGCAGCGCTGGAGATACCGAAGACGAAGCTTTGAAAAACGCCACGGAGGCCATCGCCCTTTATTTGGAACCGATGCCCGTTTGAACCGAGGCCCTAAAATAAATGCGATCCGTACGGGATTCTTGTCAACACATTAGTCAGAGGCAGTCCCGTCGGCATTCTCTTTGAGCCCCTCGTAATATTTCTTGGAACCAAGTGCGACCTCGGACATTAGTTGTAACCAAAATACCGGCCCTGGAATAATGCCTGTCTCAATAATTTCCTTGTCATCCAAATCAGGATTGGTCGGTATCTCAAAATTAATTATCCACCATGTTTCCACCTTTTGTAGAAGTGCAATCATCTCTTTAAGACAGTCGACAAAATCGAGTGGTAGCCTGCCTGTTGAGACAATGCGGGGCAATTCATGAGCTAGTTCATTTCGGCAGGTTTTGACTCGTTCGAAAGTGGCAACGTCGTTATTATCAATTGCTTGCATTGACGTCAACCAACTGAGGCTTGCATATACAACGCTCTTGTTGAGACTCAACACATCGGAATTGTACTTGGCTTCCACAGCGGGATCGTCATCCCTGTATTGATGGGTGAACGAGCTGAATTCCCTTACACGATTTATTAGCGTATCCTTGAGGATTTCGAACGCTGCTATGTAGATTGAGGCCATGGCAATAGTAGGCTGTACAACGTCGGGATTTAGGAAATCCTCCCACCGCATTTGATCTTTGTTGCCCCCGCTTGATTTTTCAAATTGAATATTCATGCAATTCTCCCCCTTGGGAACTAGCGGCATTAATCAATACTATCTTTCGTACTCGGCACGCCCGATATGGGCGAGTCTATGCGCGTGGCTGTATCCAGGGCGCGTGCCAGTGCTTTAAAGAGCGCCTATGCCTTATGGTGATCGTTGTTGTCACGCATGACCTGTGCGTTGATATTTATCCTTGATTCTGAAGCGAAGGACACGAAGAAGTGGCTAATCAGGTCGGAGTGCATCTCGCTTAGGTAGGCCTCTTTAATTGAATTTTATATGAAGTCCTACCCGCTGGCAACAAGAAGCAGTGCCGACAAAAACCTGACTGGAAGACGCCCTTTAGTTCATTAAATAGACGTCGAAATTGACCTGGCCTGTTGCTGAACGGCCGTATTTGTCTGATACCGTCACTTTGACAGTAAACGGCCCCTGATCGCCGGGCGCCAGCCAGCCGACCCTGTCTGTTTTTCCTTCCTCGATGTTATCCCCCATCAGTTTGCCGCCTGTTGTCGTCCATGTGTACGTAAGTTCTTTTGGATCTGCATCGGGCACCGTGCACTGTATATCTGCAATGGTCATTGCCAATATACGGCTGGATTCCTCCACGACCTGATTGGATGGGATGGCTAATTTGAGATAGATAGTCGTGTCCTGTGTAATTTTGCCGTAAGGATTCTGGACGACCGAAAAAGTTCTGCTAAAGCTGGATTGATCTCCGTGGCTGTTGGTCGCGGTCACCGTCACTTTATAGTCGCCTACTGTGTCCGGTGTAACCCACGTGACCTTTTTGCCTTCCCCTTTGATTGTACCTTTTTCTACAGACCAGCTATAGCTCAATACACCTATACCTGCCAGAGCATCGTTATCCATAGATGCCAGAGTGCCCTCGGAGGAAGGTGCCCACTGCGCTTCACCTGTTATCCATTTTATTTCCGGTTTGACAACTAAAGGCTCAACAGGCTTGGTCGCGGTTGGGGTTGTCTTGGTTGGTTGTGCCGCTTGGGTGCAAGAAATTGACGGCAGGACGATAGCGCAGATACAAACTATTAAAATCAGGTATTTCTTCATTATTCTCTCCATGTGTAACTGAGTAATCAGTTTATAAATTTATAACGCAAATTAAGCCGCAAGGATGCAGGATCCTGCGGCGAGTTAATCTATACTGTCTTTAGTGCTGGGTATGCCCGAAATGCGCGGGTCGATGCGTGTGGCTGCATCTAGTGCGCGTGCCAGCGCCTTAAAGAGCGCCTCTGCTTTGTGATGATCGTTATTGCCACGCATGACAAGCGCGTGGATATTGATCCGTGCTTCTGAAGCGAAGGACATGAAAAAGTGGTTGATCAGGTCGGAGTGCATCTCGCTGATATAGGCCTCTTTAAGCGAGTCCTCTATTACGGCCTGTCCGCGTCCACTGATATCAAGCGCAACCATGGCCAGTGCATCGTCCATCGGCACGATAGCCTGCGCCATTCTGACTATTCCGTGTTTATCGCCCAGCGCCTGGTTAAAGGCACGGCCTAACGTAATTGCGACGTCTTCGACAACGTGATGTTGATCGGGACCGTTGGCGGATATCTTTAGATCGAAGATGCCGTGCTGCGCAAGCTGGCAGAGCATGTGGTCAAAGAAGCGTATGCCTGTTGTAATATCGTACTGGCTGCTGCCGTCTATATTGACTTCCACCTTGATGGAAGTCTCCTTGGTACGGCGGGTGATCGTTGCTTTCCTTTCGGCCATTTTCAACCTCTTATATCTGGATTCTGGGCAAAGAGTATCACATATCATTGAGCGCGGCAATGACATTGACCGTGTCCCCCGGTTTGCCGACGCTGATGCGTATATAGTCTTTTAATTCAGGTGTCTCGAAATAGCGTATGAAGATGCCCCTTTTCTGCAAGCCGAGGTAAACATCCTTGGCGCTGCGGTCGAGTACCGCACACAGGATAAAGTTGGCAACCGACGGATAGGGCTTGAGCCATTTAAACTGCTTCAGTCCTTTATAGAGTACCTCTCTCTCGGCTACCATGGCTTTCACAGTCTTTTGCAGGTAATCGACATCTTTCAACGATTCAAGTATAGCGACGTGCGCAGCCAGGTTTATGTTGTAAGGCTGCTTTATCTTCATCATGTAGGGGACTATATTGCACGGGCATACCCCGTAACCAGCCCGCAGTCCGGCGATTCCAGCCCATTTACTGAAGGTGCGAAGTACGATCAGGTTGGCATATTGAGGGACCATCCCCAGCATGGAATTACCGCTGAACTCGACGTAAGCCTCATCCACAACCACGATCAGGTCCAGGCCCAGCAGCTCTTTTATTTCATCTATGGATGCCTGGTTGCCGCTGGGGTTATTCGGTGAGGCAACGAAAATAACCTTGGTATTCTTATCGGCGGCCGTCTTAATGGCAGGTATGTCAAGCGAGAAATCACGCTTACGCGACACTTTGGTTACAATACCGCCTGCTATATCGGTGCAGAATGGGTACATGCCGAAGGTAGGCGGGCAGTTGATGACCTTATCTCCCGGCTCCAGGAATAGCCGCAGGATGATATCGATCAGGTCGTCGCTGCCGGCCCCTGCCACGATAGATTCCGCTTTTGCGCCGGTATACGTAGACAGCGCTTTGCGTACCTCTCTCTGGTTGGGGTCGGGGTAGCGGTTAAATTCTTTGTATTCCGATAACGCTTTTTGTACGCGGGGAGAGCAGCCGTACGGGTTTTCATTGCCGTCCAGCTTGGCAGTATCCCCTGCCTTTGCGACAGCCTTTTCCGTCAGCAGGTCTATGGGGTCGACGGGTGTATAGGCCTTCATGTGCCTGAGGCCGCCGCGTACCATATATTCGACGTCTTTTTCGTTAAGCATCTTTCTTGAAAACCAGCAATAATTAAAATGCAGCGTTCTCATTTTACCATTTCGTAGGAGAACGCTGCATGTGGGGTCAGCAGAATCCGCAGTCGCTGCGATCGTGATTATTCTTCGTCAGTCAGTTGAAGATGGTTTAAATCCCGAACACCCTCTGGGCATTTTCATAAAGGAACAGATTCTTGACTTCATTGGTTAGATTTAGAGTGTTCAAGTCTTTCAGGCACATTGCGGGTGTAACCATCGGGTAGTTGGTCCCGAACATTACCTTTTTCTTGCCGTTTTTCTGCATATAGTTCACCAGTTCGGGAGGGAACCGCTTGGCTACGTATGCCGAAGTGTCTATAAAGACGTTTTCATGTTTGGTCGCCACGGCGATCATCTCAACCGTCCATGGATAACCGATATGCCCCCCGACGATTTTTAGTTCGGGAAAATCTATGGCTACCTCGTCGATGTAGGGGATCGGCCGGCCAGGTTCCGAAGGGCAAAGCGGCCCGGTGTGTCCGACCTGGCAGCAGAAAGGGATGCCGAGCTCAATACATTCTGCATAGAGCGGATAGTAGTGCCGGTCGGTCGGCGGGAGGTTCCATAGCCACTGTACGATCCTGAGAGCTTTGAATCCATATTCTTTTACGCAACGCCTGAGTTCACGGATCGCTTCCATTGGCCTGTAAAGGTCGACGGATGCCACTCCTATCAGCCTGTCCGGGTATTTCTGTACGCAAGAGGCCACTTCCTCGTTGGATATGAGCGGTCCCGATGGGCTCCACCACGCGCAGATTAAGCTCTTGGAAACGTGGGCATGGTCCATCATGCCGATGGTCATCTCAAGCGGAAGTTCTGAGGTAAGTTTTTCCTGACCGGTCCACCGTCTCAGTGAATCGAACATGCGGTGATTGCCGAACTTCATGGTGGGGTGCTGCATCCAGACATCTATGATTTGAGAGTCGGCGCTCATAAAATATCCTCCCTGGTTTAAAACTCGGAATAATAGTTTTGAACAAAACTATTCTAACAATTTAAAGGGGAGTTTGTAAATGAAAACGGTAAAAAGGAACACTTACTTTATGCATCAGTGTAAAACGATTGATAATTTGCGTGAGGTTATCGGGTAGAGGACATTACATTAAAGGAACGGGATATTATTTTTTACGTGGAAAGCCCCAGATTAAAAAACACAGTGCTACGGCAGAAAAGGCAATAAGGCCGTATTTACTCGATGTATCGATATTCATGGATTTATAAATTGGATTAGGGAAAGCTGTGGTATTCTCGGTTGCAGCGCTGGTTTGGAAGGCTACATTGTAGATAGTAAAAACCAGGATAACTGCAAAAATGATGATAGCGGAAATTACCCAGGTTTTCATTGTGTTGGGCCTCCAGTCAAATAAAAATAGCGGCGCTTATCCATCTTTTACAGTTTATCCACGTTATGGCTGATTCTTGCCATCAAATTGAATAATATGGTCTTTTCCTCGGCGCTTAATCCCTCGAACATCTTTGCGTTCATCTTCTCTGATATTTTATTCAGGGCTGGTTTGATTTTCCTGGCCTTTTCGGTCGCTTCGATATTCACCAGGCGTTTGTCTTTATTGTCTCTGGCTTTCGTTACGTAGCCGCTTTTCTCCAAATGGTTGATTACTGATGTGATGGTTGATTTGTCCTTGAGGGACAATTTAGTTATATCGTGCAGGTGAAGCTTGCCTTTTTTATCCAGAATATAGAGGATGTCCCCGTGTGAAGGGGCAATATCGCGGATATTTTCACTGGCCAGCTCAGATTCCAGGAAAGCGAACAGGCTTTGCCTGATGCTATTTAGCGTGTACAAAAAATTGCCACGGTGTACCTTAATCATAATCGATATGAAACGGCGGGCTTATTTGCCCACTCAAAATAATATCATGAATACCAGGGTTGTCCAGTCTATTTTATTGCTGTGTAAATTGCCGAAGCTCCGAAGAAAAGCCTTCGTGCCAGGGCCTGTTTGAAGCCTGTTTTTGTCAGAAAATCCTGGATTTCTTCGGCGGAATAAAAGCGCTCCGCCGATTCGGCAAGGTATTTATAAGCCCCTTTATTTCCGGATATAACATATCCTACAGGGAAAACAAACCAGCGCAGGTAAAGACGGAAGAAAAATTTAATCAAGACCGATTCAGGCTGGCTGCTTTCGACGATGACGAATTGTCCTCCCGGTTTGAGCACACGCAGCACTTCTCTTAAATAGTCCGCAGTTTTCGGATTTTTATAGGTCAGGTTCCTGAAGGCGAACGATATGCCAATGCAGTCAAAGTGGTTATCCAGAAACGGAAGGCTGGAAACGTCGGCCTCGATGAATTTGATATTGCTCCCGGGCGCTGCTGTAGGGGTCTTCTTTTCGGCGATGTCCAGCATCTCCCTGCTGAAATCCATGCCTGTTATTTCTGGTTTGTAATCCGCCAACCGGGCTAGTGTAATTGACAGGTCACCTGTGCCGCAGCAAATATCGAGAATACGTGCAGGATGCGTACGCAGGCAGGTCAAAGCGGCTTTCTTTCGCCAGCCTGTGTCCATACCCAGGGTGATGACATGATTAATCAGGTCATACTGCTTTGGTATAGCATTGAACATGCAGTGAAGGGGCTTGCTTGATTGTTCCAACTTATGCTCCGGTATTTAGAACTTAAATATCCCTGACAATATATAGCCAACCGCCATGAGAAACAGGGTCAAAAGCACGACAAGCACATTGCTGGCCATGGCTGGCATAAGCTTGGCCGGGTCTTCACTGCGGAAGGAGCCCGGGATGGCCTTGATCGCCATTGGTATTGTCAGTAGGCCCAGCAAAGTAAATACCGGTATAGCTTTCAAGGCAACGGTCCCAACTATCCATACGTAGACAAGTATGGTGAATGCCGTATAAAAGATGGCTGCGCCCCTGCGGCCCATGGTAATCGGCAGGGTCTTTCGGTGTCCCACCTTGTCGGCTTCAATATCGGGAAACTCGTTAAGCAGAAGCAGGTTGTGGACCAACAGTCCGGCCGGGATCGAGGCTATGAGCGCATGCCACGTGTATACGCCGGTTTGTGAGAAATACATGCCCAGTACCGGCAGTATGCCCAGCCCGAGACCGGGCGACCACTCGGGCCAGTACCATTTGAGTATCACAGGGCTATAGAAAATCACACATATTACTGCCACCAGGATCAGCGGAAGCAAAAGCCAGCCCCTGGTGATGCAGAAATACAGGCCGATCGGTACGTCTATCAGCAGGCAGATCATGCCGAACCAGAATACTTCCCTGGATGTCAGCAGTCCCTGTTTAATTAAACCGCTTCCACCGCTGAATGGGGTAACGGTAGTGGCTTTATCAACGCCGCTTTTATAGTCGAAGTAGTCGTTAAGCGTGTTGCAGCTAGCGTGCGCCAGTATAAGGCCGATACCGGCAAGGACGGCATTGCCGATGCTGAAAGTCCCATCATACCATGCCATGCACGTGCCAAGGATGCCTAGAACAACGGCAAGCAGTAAAAATTGCGGACGTGTTTCCAAGAAAAATAGTTTGGCTTTCATTACGTGCTCCCGGGATATAATGTAAAACTTATTTAGTTTTCTTTTTACTCAACCTGATTTTGATTGCATTGGCGTGCCCGGTCAGGCCTTCATTTTCAGCCAGTAGTAACGCTGTCGGACCGAGTTTCGTTATTTCGCTATCATCCAGTGCAATTATGCTGTTTATCTTGATAAAGTCCTGCACTACCAGTGGTGAGCTGAAGCGGGCGCTGCCTCCGGTGGGTAGAGCATGGCTGGGCCCGGCCGCGTAGTCGCCCAGCACCACAGGTGAATACTGCCCTGCGCAGATACAGCCGGCATTCTTAATCTGCCCTATGTATTTCCGGGCATCTTTTACCATCAGTGAAAGGTGTTCCGGCGCGTACAGGTTGGTCAGTTCAATTGCCTGCTTCATGTCTTTTACAATGATGATTTTTCCGTTGGCAGTCAATGCCTTTGTTGTAATGGCACTGCGTTTTAGTTTGGCAAGCTGTTTCTGCAGTTCCCCCTGCACTTTTACTGCCAGTGCTGCTGAGGTCGTGATGAAGATGGATGATGCCAGGGCGTCATGCTCGGACTGGGCTATCAGGTCGGCGGCGCAGAATGCAGGGTCGGCGGTGCCGTCTGCAATTACTACCACTTCGCTGGGGCCCTGCAAAGCATCTATATCCACTATCCCGTATACCAGCTTCTTGGCCGTCATTACGTAGATATTACCGGGGCCGCAGATCTTGTCCACTCGTGGCACAGACGCAGTCCCGAAGGCCAGGGCGGCTACTGCCTGGGCACCCCCGATCTTAAATATCCTGTTTACACCTGCTATTTCGGCCGCTGCCAGGGTATTGGCCGGGACTTTCCCGTCTTTTCCGCAGGGTGTAACCATGATGATCTCTTTTACCCCGGCTACACGTGCCGGTATAGCAGTCATGAGCACAGTCGATGGGTACGAAGCCGTACCGCCCGGCACATAAATGCCGACCCGTTCCAGCGGCAATACCTGCTGGCCCAGGCCGTCACGCAGGAAACCCTTCCCGTATTTTTGCATACAGGCCCTGTGAAATTTCTCTATGCGATCTGCTGCAAAACTCAGCGCATTATAGAGACGGGGATCGGTGTTTTGCAGCCTGGCTGAGGCCTTCTCCTTAGCTGTTACTTCCAGGGTTTTTAGCTTGGCGCCGTCGAATCGTTCCGTATAATTAAACAGGGCTTTATCGCCATCCCTTTTAACGCGTTCGATAATGTCTTTTACGATGCTTTCAATTTTGCCATCGCTGGAATAGGGCAGGGAGCGTTCAAGCAGCTCTTTAGCCAGTTTATAATCCCTGATAATTTTCATTTCTTGCCTGCAGCCTCCCTGAATATCTTCATAAGGTCCTCTATCTTCTTTCTTTTTACCGGTATCTCCAGGCTCCTCCGGTTGCCGATAAGGCACGCTGTAGATTCGAACAGGGTGTCTATTATCTTGAGATTGTGCCTTGCCAGCGTTTGGCCTGTCTCAGTGTTCTCTATTAGCATGTCTGCATCTTCCGGCAGGTAGACCTCGGTTGCTCCCCATGTCGGTATGACCCGGTAGCGTGCGATGTGTTTGTCCCGCAGGAATTTATCAGCGATGTTAACGTATTCGGTGGCTATACGCAGTGGAGTCGTCTGTCCTTTCGCGATCAGTCTGCGGATGCCCTCGATGGAATCTGCAGGCACCTCCTCGCTCACGACCGCTACCACTCTGACCCAGCCGAAGCCCAGGTTGACCAATTCCGTAACGGGGCTGGAAGGGAACTGGTAAAGGTGATCGAGTAGCCAATCTTTGCCTGTAATGGCCAGGTCGAAGTTGCCGTTGGCTACCTGCTGCGGCATGTCCTGCGGGCGTATGACCTTGATGTCCAACCAGTCCAGGTTGCACGAAGGTCTTCGCCTCAGGCTATCCTTCGAGTAACCATCCAGCTTGATTCCGGTTTTATCCAGGAAAGCTGTCGTATGGGCTTGCTGATGGCCGTCGGCCAGGGCCAGCCAGACGTTGTTCTTATTGACTTTA
>JBEKCL010000119.1:0-10853 GCA_050014895.1 Dehalococcoidia bacterium | reverse complement strand
CCGTTTGCCAGACACTCTCCTTTATTGGAAAATCTGCGCCCACCAGTATAATCGTTTTCACATATGTCTTGAAAAGCATTATAGAGCGACGCTCCGACATCCCCGACGCGAATAAATTGATGGATATTGTTGACAAGCATTCTCCCTGGATTTTTGGCCTGGAGCCGTCCGATATTTTGGCGTACTTACAATCATTTCATTTGGCTCTACAAGCAGACGTCGGTGATACATTTTATCAGGAAAAATATCTCCAGCCGATAAAGCGAAATCTGACTGTCTTCAAAGGTGAGCGGGTTGTTCAGGCAATTGTTACCCGTTCCTAATTCAGAGTCGTTAAATACTGGGTTGACCCTACCCCCAGCGGAGTTACCACTATTTATTTTGTAGTAAGCGTGGATTGAGAGGTTCAATAGAATGTATGCATGGACTAGAATCCTAGGATAAGGCGCTATATATTTAGTTGGTACTTCATTTATCGTGATATCCTATGAGCAATTGCTGGAGTGCAGGAATAAGCTTTTTGCTCTCAAGCAGGAGTTCGGGAACTGTCCATAATGGTCCACCAAAGTTGCTTAAACTTGGCAGAATGTGTAGTTATATTTCACAGCTTATTCTTTTGTAGATTTCTTTAATCTTGTTTCAAAAAGCTTTAATACCCGTTCCCTGAGAAAGCGCTGAACGAAAGAATTCTCCGTGCCATCCGGATATAATATCCGGTTACCGATAAGAGGCCTCATTTTCCCTTCCAGGACTGACTCAAGGTAAGGAACGTCAGCCTTGAGTCTGAGTTCTGTTAAACTGAACATCGTGTTTTTCCAGAGCCATTCCCAGATTTCATTCTCGGATTCACCGACAAGTTCTGTTAATTTAGTGGCAGTCCTCACCTCAAGATTTGTCCATGCAATTGTAATTTTTATAAGCTCTGGATTATCAGCTATCAACAATACCGATTCCGGTTTTTCATTTAGCTTGAACCATCTAAGTTTTTCAGCATAAAGGTTATTGTCCATCTTATGTTCCGGTTGGAACCTGGTGGTGCATAAGATAGAGACGAGCAAGTCGTATTAGGGCTTGACTACGAGAAAGGTTCTCCTTTTCTGTGTTGAGGACAAGGTCTAAAGCCAGGTTTAATTCCTTTGCTTCTAACTCATCCAATACGAAATTGAGTATTACAGGAACTTTGCATTCGTCTCTAATGGCTGTTTGCTCAGAAAGTTCACTTGTTTCAAAACGGGAAAGCCTTTCCAGTTGCTCTATTTGTTTTCTATCATCGGGAAGCAAGGCAGTCAGTTCCTCTTTATTAAATGATTGAAGCAGGTTATCTAACAAATCTGCCCGGCGTTCGGGTACATCCCTGCCCGATAGCCGATTAAGCGTTGCTAAGTAAAGCCTAGTTTGTTTGTCATCCAGATTCCACACTACACAGCATGCCGTAGCATGCTTGAGTGCACGAAGAACCCGCAAACGGTTATGACCGTTGATGACTTGAAATTTACCTACTTCGTAGAGATATGGGCGAACAGTCAAAGGCTCATATCTGCCAGTTTGTTCAATATGGCGTCGTAACTTTTGAGCTGTCTTGAGATTCATAAAATTGCTGTTTTCCGGGTGATCTAACAATAACTCAACTGGAATTTCCTGAATTTTTATATTGTCCATGGATAAATTAATCCTCCTGGTCAAACCAACCCTGTTGGGAATTATATTTTGGCCACCTACCTGTAATATTGCACGTGCCACCAATATCTGGATTCATACAACCGCAAATAGATAAGTCAATTGCATTGTTTTTAGCTCTTTGCCTGAAACGTTCGTAAATTTCCTCTCGCTTTACACTTGATAATGCTACGACTGACGAATTCCTAGACTGCACTGCCATACGTCTACTGTTTTTATAAACACTTAATAGGTTATTGAAAACATCCTGATCTGAAATTCGCGTTCTTAAAGAAGCTATAATTGCCGGTCTCAAGAAAAGGGTACTTATTGCAGCGTGCTTCACACCAGCCATCGCAATGGCAGAATATAAGTTATCAATTGAATGAAGGGTATCAGTGATACCGGGAATAATTGGAATTATCCTGGCTTCAACAGATATTCCGCCATCCACCATCTGTGCCATCTGTAAAAGTCGAGTAACAACGCTTGCGGTATTCGGCTCAAATATTTTCCGGATATTATCATCGTGAGTAATAAGACCTATCTGCGCCCTCACTTTATTCGCATGATTAAGCAGAAGCCCCAACGTTTTATCAGGTATTCGTCCTTTAGTCACAAAAGCAATGCCAATATCCCTGGAAAGTAATAATTCAAGTACTGCATGGCTAAGCTCGAGTACGTCAGGGATGGGTTGGAAAATATCACTGGACGGACTGAAATATACAGCCTGCGGTTTGTTTCGCTTGTGGAGGAATTCACTTTTCAGCTTATCCAGGATGTTCTTGAAGATAACAACTTTATTCTCACCTGGAAAAACGCTGTATCCACGAGCATAACAATAAATACAGTTGTGTGCACAACCAGATGTCAAGTTAATGCTCGGTATATGGGCTAAGCAAGCCAAGTTCGAGGATGAAAGAATGGGTGATTTGCGATCAGCCCAAATCAAATTTACCATATCCGTTTACCAGTAAGTGGCAGGTTCAGGGCTTTCTTCGATGAAACAACATAAAGATTGTTCCCTTTCAACCTTAGGGCTTTGGTCATATCATAAATAGTCAACGTGCTAAGCGAATATTTTGTCACATGATCAATTAAGTCCTGTGGTCTGAGATCAGCATCCTCGATTACAATGTAATCGCAGTTCTCTGATAAACATGTGATCACACTTTTACCATCTTTTGTAGTTAGACATTCGGGATTAAATGACCTGATAGGTAAAAATAATCCCCATTCTGGAGATTCAACAGAGCCTGCAGGGCCAGATAGAAAATACAATCCTAGGTAATATGATGAAAGGGACGCCTGGGCAAAGGTCCTGCCATTTTGAATAGGAACTCGTATATTTGAGATTGTTAGTGATTTAGCGCCACTCCCACCCGGAGCTAAGCAGATAGAAGGATGAAGTACTTCCAAATACGAATATCCTTCCATACCCTTAAGGAATGGAGGAAACTCTTCATTAAATAGGTAGCGAACGGAGAAACTACTAAGATTATTGAAAAGCTTTGATATTAGCACTATGCGAAGGCCATTGATAGCAGGAAGCGGTTGTGGCTGGCTTAACCAATTGCGATAATCGTCTCCAAGGTAGGTTAAACTATCAAGAAATGTTTTTGAGTTTTTATTATGGAAGAACCTGGCAGGATCAGCAGGTTCCAGATCCACAAACCATAATTGGAACTTCAAATTAAATCCAGTTTCTTGAATTTTGTGGCAAATAGCGGCAGTAAGACTGCTGCTACCAGCGCCAATATCCACGAACTCTAAAGAAGAAACTCCAGCTCCACTAGATACAACTGATGATAAAATAGGGTAAATAACACTCTGGTATAATCGCCGTGCCCTCTCGTGAGTACGCGGGTCAATTCCATTACTTAATCCATGCGCTAAACAGTTGATCAATTTAAAGCTTGCGGCTCTTTTCTCCCTGAGGACCGCCGGATAAAATAGGAGCGATATGGGTGAATCATGTGATAACTTATATTGCCTGTAATAAAAAAAGGACTCTGGTTTCTCAATATCTGAGACTGTGATTACTGGGAGGTACTGAGGGTCGTCTAATACATCAGGCATCTTGAGCTTTGATAGAAGGTAACATGGATTTCGAAGGTTGCAGGTGCCTGCAGCAAGAATTTTATCGTCAGCAGTCGCTGAAACGATCCCAAAACACTCAAATCCTAAAGCTGACTGGAGAGCATTTAACCATGCTTGAGTTGCTAATTCATTACGAAGAGACAATAAGGTGTCCAGCAGAGAAAAATAGCGATGACAGAACTGTTGCCTATGCGCAATACTAAATCCTGATCGAATATGACATCGCCAGGCTGAATGGAGTGTGCTAAGGCTTTCCTCTATTTTTTTATGACCAAGTTTATTAACTGACTGCCAGTAAACGTTCCAATCCACGGTTTCTGCGGTAAAGCGACCATCATTAAAAACCCTGACTTTGATCAGGATACTGTCCTTTTCCAAAATCGAAAGAAGTAAGCCCCGTCCGTAGACCCTTTGCAGACTTCTTGTTTGCAATTTCGCTTGTGTCATTATTACTATTAAATAAGAACAAATGTACTAATGTTGCCATTATAGCACTCGTGGAGTGTCGGCACAAGAAGGTTTTGTTACTTCGCTGTAAGGTTGAAAGCCAAAAGAAAGGTCCTGGTTCTGTTTATTGTACACTTAGGTCCACCACACAAAACCATCATACCCCTGGCAAATCCAACTGCGCACTCTTCCCTGATGTGTTATGCATATGTACGTTTCAGTGGGAGTCCCAAGGTGAGCGGCAGGGGACAAATGAAGAGCAGTCAAATAGGTAAGGTATTTTTTCTATATCATCTTGAAATGTCTAAAGGCCACCTTGATTGGCCGTATATGGTTGGGCGGGCATTCTTCTTCTCGTTTGTTTGGATTTATCCTGTTTGGAGCTTGCCGTAGCTCTAGTCCACAAAGTTCTTTCACGTGTGCTATCCAACAGGGTTTTGGCGTAAATCTATATTTTTCTTTAACCCAAATTATAATTTGTTCGTAAGTAGCCATCTCGACCTCCTGAATATAGTTTCTTTGTCATATTGGTAACGTGATAATTGCGCTAATGCGGCTGATTTTCTTTGGATGAATTCTGTTTGTTGAGTTTTTCAGCTATCAATACAGCATTAAGTAATTGATCGATATTATAGTCATTAACCATACCTGGAAGACGGATCATATCGATGAGCCACCACATACCAAGACCTCCCAATGTAAGCCAGAATACGATCTGGGTGCGCATCTTATTCAGGTAGATGTAATGGCTGCCAAGACAAAGCCAATAAAGATAAGCAGTTAAGGTGTCTTTCAAATTTCGCCTGTCTTGCGTTGTATCGCTTACTGCCTCTTGCCGGGGAGTGACCTCCTGTTGCGGCTGCTTGCCTGGCGGAGTTTGAAAAGGTATCCCAAGTATTGATTTCAGCTTATCCATTGGAGCAGTTGCAGTAGGCTGAATGGGCGCGGGAGGCTGCATGATCGGAGAAGGTGAGGGAAGCTGAATGATAGAAGGAGTTTGCTCAGGCGCGGGAGGCTGTATGGATAAAGTAGTCTCGATAGGTGCGGGAGCTTGTATAGACGAAGGCGGTTGCACAGGTGGGGGAGGCTGCATGATCGGAGAAGGCGGCACAGTTGCGGGATCTTGTACGGGTGCAGGAGGCTGTATGGATGAAGGATCCTGTACAGGCGGGGGAGCTTGCGGGTATGGAGGAGGTTGAACAGGTATCGGATATTGTACGGGTGGAGTTTTCTGAGAAAGTATCTGGAATACTGATTTGAGCTTTCCCATCAGAGAAGATTTGGGAGCCTGCCAGTACATCTGGTATCCGCAATAATAGCACTGCGGTTGCCCGTATTGAACGTACCGGCCGCATTTTGGGCAGATATACCACTGCTGCATTATTAATCTCTATTATATCGCCGTATTAACTTAGACGTATACCCATAATATTTTCGGATTGAGTATAGGTGAAATTCATACAAATGATAACTTACAGTAATATTATTAATATATTATTATCAAATCATTATGAGTTAATTCACAATTTTGAAGCAGGCTTCCATACGATGCTATAATTAACCCGCAACCGCATGAATGTCCCCCACGAGGTAATCAATCTCACTGACTTTTCCCACAGACAAGGAGGAGGGCCTGTATGAAATTTATACCGATATGCAAGATCATTATGATAGCCGCCATTATTGCAGTGCTGCTTACCATCGCAGGCTGCGGCAGTTACGGCGGGGCCGATGTGTACCTTGAAAATATCAACATCGGTTCAATAACTGTTGAAGGGAAGCCGGTCACCGGGTTGCCAACTCAAAAAGTCAATATTGTACTCAAGACCGGCGCAAACAAAGTCATGATCAGCCAGTCAGGCAGCAAAACTATTATCAAACTACAACCTTCAGCGGCGGTGGTTACCAGCAGCCCCGATGGCTTGTCTTTCACCGGCGTGACAGCCGACCAGGTTGAGATCAAATGGACAACGGATAACACCACTAATTAAAACTATGGACATATTGACCGGACTTAACCCCGCACAGAAAGAAGCGGTACAGCATATAGAAGGACCGATCCTGATACTGGCCGGGCCCGGAAGCGGTAAGACACGCGTCATCACGCACCGCATAGCCTACCTGGTCAAGACCACGGGCGTAAACCCGCGCAGGATCATGGCAGTTACCTTCACCAACAAGGCTGCCAAAGAGATGAAGGAACGCCTTCAGAAACTGCTGGGACCGGTGGCCGAAAATATCTCCGCAGGCACATTCCACGCCATTTGCGCCCGCATTCTACGCCAGGACGGCAAGCCGGTCGGGCTCGATACAAACTTCGTGATTTACGATGAAGACGACCAGCAGAGCCTGGTAAAACAGTGCCTGCAGGACCTGGACCTGGATCCAAAACAGTACAATCCCCAGAAGATCAGGAATGCCATCAGCTACGCCAAAAGCCAGCACCTGACACCGGCCGGTTTCGCCAGCCAGGGCAACAGCCACTGGGACGATATTATCTCCCGAGTTTACGAGCGTTACCAGGAACAGCTGGGGCAAAGCAATGCAGTGGACTTCGACGACCTGCTGATGAAAGTCGTGCAGTTATTCGAAAAACACCCGGATGTGCTTGCGAAATACCAGTCACGGTACCTGCACCTGCTGGTTGATGAGTTCCAGGACACGAACATCACACAATATAAACTGATCCAGATGTTAGGCGGCAAGCACCACAATGTCTGCGTGGTGGGCGACCCGGACCAATCGATTTATTCGTGGCGCTTTGCCGATATACGTAATATCCTCAGCTTCGAGAAAGATTACCCGGACGCTAAAACCATAGTCCTCGAGCAGAACTACCGCTCCTCCAAGAACATCCTGGAGGCAGCATCGTGCATTATATCCGTCAATAAGAAACGCAAGAAGAAGAAGCTTTGGACGGACAATACGGAGGGGACGCCCATCTACTTGATCAAGACCTACGGGGAGCAGGAAGAGGCGCAGTTCGTAGTAAACGAAATACTGAACCTGACGCGCACTGATGGGATCAAGCCGGGCGATTGCGCGGTCATGTACCGCACAAACGCACAATCACGCGCACTGGAAGAAGCCTTCATGCGCTACGGCCTTAAATACAAACTGATCGGCGGCACCAAGTTCTACCAGCGCCGGGAGATAAAAGACTTCATTGCATACCTGAGAATCATACATAACCCCTTTGATAACATAAGCCTTGCACGCATTATCAAGGTGCCAGGCCGGGGCATCGGCGCCAAGACACTGTCCGACCTGACGAACTGGGCCCGGGACAACAACCTTTCCCTTTTTGCGGGCCTGAAGGCAGTCAGCGAAGGCAGCGGGCCCGGGTTCGGGACAAAGATCAGCGCCGCCCTTACCGGTTTCTACCGCATGCTAAATGACCTGATCGTGGAAAGCCAGCAGTTGACCCTCGTCAGCCTCATGGATGCGGTGCTGGATAAATCAGGCTACCGCGATACGATCCGTAATGAAGATGACGGCGAGGAACGCTGGGAGAATATCCAGGAACTGCGTACGGTCGCCATGGACTACGACGGCTTGCCTCCGGGCGAGGGACTGTCTCCATTCCTGGAGCAGATCAGCCTGGTCGCCGACGCCGACGAAATCGAGAGCAGAGAGGATACAACCACCCTGATAACCCTTCACCAGGCCAAGGGCCTGGAGTTCCCGGTAGTGTTCATAGTCGGCATGGAGGAGGGGCTTTTGCCGCACCGCAGGTCAATGGAAGAAGGCGGCGATGAGCTGGAAGAGGAACGACGCCTGTGCTATGTAGGCATCACACGTGCAGGAAAACATGTTTACCTGCTCCACACTGCACGGCGCAGCATTTACGGCGCCAGTTCCGAAAGCACGCCGTCAAGGTTCCTGGAAGATCTGCCCGATCACCTGATTGAACGAAGGGGCCTGCCTGCCGCTGAAGAGCATTACGGCGGGCGCGAGGAAAAATACCAGAAAAAATGGCAGGATGATGATGGGGGAATTAATGTCGCAGACCTGCTGGCCCAGAAGCGCCAGGCCCAACAGGCACCCAAAGAATTAATCGCTTTGAACCCGGGGGACCGCGTCCGTCATACCAAGTTCGGTGAAGGACAGGTGATCGGCATACGGCCGACCGGCCAGGATAAAGAAGTCATCGTGGCCTTTGAGGGTGTCGGGGTGAAGAAGCTGTTGTTGAGCATGGCCCCGCTGGAAAAAATCTGATAGTCTGGTAAATTAATATATATGGGCTGGCCAATATGGACTTACTAGACGGCCTCAACCCCGGGCAGAGGGAAGCGGTAGAGACCGTTGACGGACCTTTGCTTGTACGTGCAGGTCCGGGTTCAGGGAAGACCCGTGTCATAGTTCACCGCATCGCCTACATGGTCCTCGAAGCCCGCATAAACCCCCGCCATATTCTTGCCGTCACCTTTTCCAAGAAGGCCGCCGGAGAGATGAAAAAACGTCTTGAGGCGCTGCTGGAAGGAAGGGCCTCATCACTTACGGTCAGCACCATCCATTCAGCCTGCCTGCGTATACTGCGCCAGGACGGCATACCCGGCCTGGGCACAACATTCGAGGTCTATGATGAAGAAGACCAGAATAAACTGGTCAAACAGTGCATGGAGAGCGCCGGTCTCAGCATTGAGGAAAACGATCTGCGCAGATTCAAAGCCATTATCAGCTACGCCAAGATCAATATGATCGACCCGGATGCAATTGTCGCCAGGCCCGGCGAACGTTTCGACGATGCCTCTCTTGCCGTATTCCGCGGTTACCAGAGGGCGCTGAAGAAACAACGGGCTGTGGACTACGATGATATGCTCGTCTCCACTTACACCCTCTTCAAGCAAAACGAATCCGCTTTAAAGAAATATCAACTGCAATACAAGTATATATTGGTAGACGAGTTTCAGGATACCAGCAGCCTGCAATACCAGATCATCAAATTGCTGGGATCAAAATACCGCAATGTCTGCGTAGTCGGCGATCCCGACCAGACCATCTACTCATGGAGACAGGCCGAAATACGCAATGCCGACAACTTCTGCAAGGACTTCCCGGGAACGCGGGTGATCGGCATGGATGAAAATTACCGTTCCACCGGGACCATTGTCGCCGCCGCCAACACGCTGATATCAAACAACAGCAAACGTAAAGAGAAGAAGCTGGTAACCTCGCGGGAAGAAGGCGAAAAAATCAGTGTAGTGAAAACCGCAGACAACGACGGCGAAGCGCTCTTTATCGCGAAGACCATCAAATCACTGACCGCCCAACGCGGCTTTAAGCATAGCGACTTTACAGTCCTGTACCGCGTCAACGCGCAATCACGTGTACTGGAGGAACAATTTAACCAGGAGGATATTCCCTACAGGCTGGTCAACGGAACGCCCTTCTATAAAAGAAAGGAGATCATGGATGTGGCGGCCTGGCTGCGCGTTATGCGAAACCCCACGGATGATTCAGCCCTGGTACGTGTAATTAAACTGGCCGGTAAGGGTATAGGCGTCCAATCGATCGCAGAGATGCAGTCACGTGCAGAAAAATCCGGGAGTCACCTTTACCAGGTACTGGAATACGCTGCGGCAGGAACTTTATCTTCATTTCTTAACCTCTGTCTGTTTTTCTCCGATGACTTGGATGATGACCGTGCGGTTACGGGCGCCGTTGTCCAGCTCCATCAGGACCACCTGTTGCCAGGTTCCCAGCTGGAGATCGCCCTCGAAGAAGGGGACCGTCACCGACGGGCCGAGGAACGACGCGCGCACGTGAGAGTGCCCGTTGCCGTCGTTCCACGTCCGATGATGCTCGTAGTCGATCCCCTTGGGGAATGAGCGCTGCAGCGCCTCCCTCATGTCCTTCTGAAGCCCCGGCTCGTTCTCGATGGTGAATATCGCTGCGGTCGAGTGCGGCACGAAGACGCAAGCCAGACCGCTTCCAATCCCGGAGGTGGCGACCGCGTCCCTCACTTCGGGGGTGAGGTCGACGAAGCTGCCTTCCTTCTCCGTCCTGAGCTCAAGGACCTTCCTATAGGTCTCCATCTTTTCGTTGTGGCTAAATTGACGTTGGTATAAGGGGTTTGTGGTTCGATAGGCAAACCGCGAGCCTTGAATTGCCATGATCCGGATGGGCTGGGAGAGCGACGACGGCAGCGAGTGCAAGATCGAATGGAACACCTCGGCCGCACAATGGGAACTCTACCAGGCACGCTGCAAAGGAACGTGAGAGTGTGAAGTTTTCAGTTTTCAGTGTTCAGTTCGCTGACGCGGCTGGAAACTGATCGGATGAAACTGAACACTGAAAACCGAACACTGAAAACTCTTATGCCTTACCCCTGCCCTCCTTGCTGCTGTTTCCAGTGGTGTCTGCCCGAGTGTGCAGACTGTCCGCCCCGACAGCTTGAGTTGACACTTGCCGGGCTGGTCGGCTCCAGCGCGCCGGTGCCGCCGTGTCTGGTGCCGTCCTGCACGGACTGCGCCGACCTGAACGGCGTCTACATCCTCGACCTGGCGGTCGGCCGCAGCAATCCGTGCATCTGGCAGTACAGTTTCGTTGAGAAAGTGTGCGGGTACTTCTCCATTGCGGCCTACATCGCGGCCACCAATACCTTGATTCTCGACATGGCGGCATCCATGCCGGACGGCAGTGGCTGG
>JBEKCL010000118.1:0-10895 GCA_050014895.1 Dehalococcoidia bacterium | reverse complement strand
ATCAATTGGCTACCTGTCACCAGTCAAGTATGAAGCACTGATGGAGCAACAACAGAATAATGAGGAAACCCGTCAGCCCATCCTAACCTGTTCTGTCCAGTCATAGGGGTTCACTCCAATTTTATCCTTGGCCCCCAATAAGAAATTGTACATATCTATTTTAATTTGAACTTGGGGCAAAAGGGCAGAGGAGAGAGAAGATTTAATATATTTGATAACAGTATAATTCGTGTTTTATACTAAAGCCCATGAGAAAAGGTACTTGTTTAATAACATGTTGTTATCAAGAGATTGTGGATGACCCATCAAGTGGTTGTAAATGCGTGGTAATAACTAGGCCACAGTGGGATGGAGCTCTAGTAATTAGTAAGACTTGTAGACAGGCAAGGAGTTTACCTACAAGAATTGCGTCTGTAGCCTCATCAAATCCAGAACGAAAGGTCAAGCTCACTTTGGATGAATCCGGCTATGTGATTAATGTGAATCCTGTGCGATAGAATGTATTTTTCTCTCTTGGGCTAATTTTACGCACCTAACTGTAGATATCTATATTTGGTTTATATTTGGCGGCAAAGGTAAGGGGAGAGCGGAAAGATGCCAGCGAAGGTGGTGGGAAAGATGAACGAGTTATCAAAAGAAGACGCAATTAATAATCTCGAAAGATGCCTCAAAAGGTGTGAAGCGTTAGACCGGCAATTGGAAGAAATGACCGGACGACATGACATACAGGAAGAAGAGAGAGTAACCAAAGAACGGGATATAGCCATAGCTGAACTTAAAGAAGCGAAGAGACAATATGACGAAGCATGTCATTAATATACTTAAAGGGCTAGCGGCATAACCGATTATCCAGGCGTTTTCATTCCTACTTTACTAGTTTAAGCAGATAAAAGGGCTGGCCCGATATATTTCCCCCGCAACCAAGAAAAACCGCAATGCGTCTGATAGAATTTCAGATTAGTAGCGGCTTTTGTGTGGTCCATTGACATTGACTGTTGAATCAACTATTGTGGAAATAATAACATAAGGAGGTTTATCCGATGATAGCGTATTGTATGAAATGCCGTAAGAAGAGAGAAATGAAAAACGCTAAGGCTGTAAAGATGAAGAATGGCAAGCCGGCAACCAAGGGTGTATGCCATACATGCGGAACTAAAATGTACAGGATCGGAAAAGGCTAAAGTATATTAAACATCCGCATTCTGTTGATAAGAGATGAGGTTGGTTGAATGAAAGATAATGAATGTGGGTACGAGCCTGATAAGCCGGTAACACTTGATAGTGTCAGTGAATTAATTGACGACTTTCTACAAGCCACCAACGCCAGAAGCCCTGACTGTGATCATTTTAATAGAGAACTACGCAAACACTGTTTAATGCGCATGAATCAACAAGATACCTCAGGGCTGACGTTTGCCCAATCTGATATAGGCCCAGTAATCTATGCATTTTATGAGGGATATAAAGCAGCTGTTATGAAAATATACAGCGATATGCATCCTGCCCACTATAGCAATTATCAAGTGAACTCCGTATAATTTAGATACAATGCATATACCATTACTAGAAGCGATGTAATAAATTCTGCATGGGCTTCGATATTTAACTACTAAGAACCAATCCTTAAACATCCATACCTCAATCCATCCACCGGACTAAACTTCTTCTGTGCCTCCATATACAGCATCTGTGCTATCATGATTTCGTAACTGAGACAGGAGGTAAATACTATGGCAGGCATTGCTAGTTGGTCTGAAAAAGGTTAGAGAAGATAAGACAGTTAGCAAAATGTCACCTGATACTATTTATAACGGCCAAGTTTCTTGCCGGAGTGGCATTAGGTTTATTGCTTGCAATATGGTTACCATTATGGACATGGTGGATATTTCTTGTTGTTGCTCTGGTGATAGCGATTCCCCTTTATGCTAAGATTCTTAGCAAGTAACGTATGGAATGACTTTCTCAAAATTTCACATATTTATAGGGCATTTCTGACTACCACTATACTGATACGCCCAATTCATCGCATTTATAATTTTGTGTTCAGATTCTTCATATATTACCGATGGATCTCATAAAAGAGAACCAGATTTAATATTACCCTGACCAGGTATCGACACCGGTATTAACCTTTCGAGGGAAGAAACGCCGGTTATGCCGATGTTATCTATTTCCTCCCTCTATAATAGTAGCTACCTGTGAGGATATGGAGGTTGAGGTGACTGCGGCAATCTTGGATGCAAGGGTAATTGATGCCACGGTGTTACGTATGGATACGTTTGATAGATAACAGGTGGCTGATAGACTGGTTGTGCAGAGGTAGTATACGTATTCTGCTGCTGAGATTGTGCTTGAGCTAACGACTGTTGGGCTGAATTCAGTTGCTGCTGGGTCGAAGCCAGCTGTTGCTGAGTTGAATTTAGCGAGTTACTCAGTGAATTGACCTGATTTTGCAAAGACATTACTTGATCACTCGACACATAGGAACTGCAACCTGTGGCCGCTACCATTGTTAATAGCATTAATGTAAGAAGACCTATAAGGACTTTGATTTTCATTATTTACCTCCTTTACCTCAGTATAAAGGAGTGGCTTTGAGTATGCTTGACAGCTGACGAATAAATAATTGACGGCTGGCTTACATATAGCTGACATTAAAATAACTACTGCACTTAACGCAATTTTGACAGCCTTCGATAACCGGATGCGCCCAATCCATCGCATTTAATAAAACGTATTTAGATTTCTCATATATTACTGACGGTTTTCACTAAAAAGATCAAGATAATTAATTACCCCGGCGATCTGAGCTGGCTCCGTCAGTAGTTATAATGCAGAATATCCCCTCAGCTATCGCATTTTAAGGTAGCAAGCGACATCGTATGCTGTGCGTTTGCCCTGGGGCGAAATCCAGCCGGTCCCGCGGCATCTATCGTGTTTTACGACACTGCATGTAAAATATCCGGTATCTTGCCTGCCGGTACCATTGCAGCCCTGGCATTTCGTGGCATTAACGTCGACGGAAAGCTGTCCGCGTCCAAAGCATACGGGGCATGCCGTCTTCCCATAGCTGCCGTAGCCCGAACCCACTCTTCCTGTCGCTCTGCAGTAGTTGCAGGGTACCATCTTGTTTGTCATTTCATTATCCACCAAATTATGTACCTTGTCCTATAAGTCCAGATCCAATTCTATGGATACTATCATTTTGCCGTAGATTCTTCACGTCGTAAATAGCGATAAGGTACGCATATGTATAGTACTAATGAACTATCTGGCATGATAAGCTAATTGGTACAACTGGCATTATGTTTTTTGGGCTGGGCATATGTGGCTTGAACTGGGTTTATTGAACCATGCAGCCAGTAGTGCAGCAAAACATCAAAATGTGGAGGTGATGGTCCATATTAGCTTCGTCTAAGTTTAGCACTGGCTCTTACGCCAAGAGCTGCTTTTTAGCTTCGCCTCAGATTCACCATCGTACAAACATGGGGATGTTTACATGGACATATAACGTGAATTAAACAATCCGTCATTTTGTGTGACTGATCAAAATTCTAGACATACAGCTTGAGGAGAGAGACTTTGACAAGACGTTTAATAGAGTTATGGAAACGAGTCTCGAGGATTTATACGAAGAATGGGTACATTAGTTGGGGATTATGCACTTGACAAAGGGTAAATAGTACATGTGTTTTACTTCTGCTGTACGGTGACATTGGGAGGGGTTATTCCCGTAAAATTTATCACTGGTTGTCCTTCACGACTTATCAAGGCACCTATTACGGATGCTAACACTACAACAATCAGTGCCACAACAGCGACAACAAATTCCCGAAATCTCCATTCCCGATTGATTTTGCTTTGTGCCTCACGCCATTCTCTATCCACTCGGTATCGCTCGTCGCGCTCTTTTCGATAGGCTTCGTCTCTATTAGTTTGCCACTCTAACATTGCCTTTCTATCCATCATTTCTTTGTGCTCCTTTGGAGTGTATCCCTGTTGCCAGGGAACAAATGCCTTGCATTCCCTTTCTTTTTGAACCATAGCCATTGCATTTTCCCAACTAACAGGATTAAGTTCAGCCCAGATATTACATTCATTTACGAAACATAAAGGAGTTTCAAAGGGCCAGATGCGATTAAGCGGCATCCTATGAGGCTGTAGCTCTACTTTCCCTCTAAGTTCCAGTAAAACTTCTTGCAATTCGCGTGTTTGCACATTCCTAACTGCCAAAAATCCACATTCAGCACACTTCGCCATGACTGCAACCTCCCGAAATAAGATGCAGTCATTTTATCACACTCGCAAACGTACATTAAATTTACCCTTTGTCAAGTGCATAATCCCCCATTAGTTCTTCTGATAAGTGATACAATCATGATAGATTAGTATATGGATTTAATAACTGGTTTCTATAACAACCTATTTACTATTGAAATAGCGGTATTTGGCACAATTGCGGCAGCCATTTTTGTATTTTTGCAGATTGTGTACAGCCAGTTCTCATATCGAGAGGTCTACGCTATTTTTAATAATGTCTTCCTGATACTGTTTCTAATAGTCAGTGCAATTACTTTGCTTCTAACCGCGGGCGGTAGCTTGCTTCTCTCTTTCCACGAACTCAATCCTATCCTGGTAGGCAATGTAGTCTTAAGGGATATTTTACTTAACTGGATGACGGCCGTTGCTCTTCTCTTTTCTTTCTTCTTGTCGCTCGTTTTGTTTGCAGTCTTCACTCTATCGAACATCAACTGCATTAGACCATCAAGAGTTGCCCTACTAATATACAAGAGAGTAAGAAAAGACCAGATTAGAAATTACCTGCTTCATAAATACGGAATTACGTCTCCGGATCGTTGGCTTTTCCTATCGAGACCGATGGACTTTATTATCGTCCGATCTGTCGGAATTGATGCTGAGCCAAAACAGGGATTATCTGGAGAGGAACAGGCAAAAATAGAATTCCAAAATAAGTTAGTGGAGAAACAACTATCGGATAACACGAAATTATACGAGAAGATCAAAAAGACAGTCGAGCATGCTCACGATCCCATAGAACCGCTGAATGCCCTTATGCTGAGGGCAATTAACAACGTCGATCTGGGAACAATCAATGAAGCGCAATCTGTATTAGTAAACATATCAGCGGACTTTATAGAAAATTACGAAAACAATAAAGATTCGGAGAAATGGAGCCCATACTCGGGGATCGATCGGAAATATTTGGAATATATAACAGGTCTCTTTCGTGTCCATTTAAGTATGTGCGATAGAGAGAAGCTTGATTCAGTGACATTAATGATTCTAGAGACTAGTGAGATAATATCCAAACAGGTGCTTTCAGCTAATTTCGATGGGTTGGACATTATACTCACGTTCTGGAAAGAGGTGGCAGACAATGCGATCGGTAAGTCTAGAGAAATATTCAATAAGATTATGCATCTATATCGAAATCTTGTGGACTATGCTTTTGAAAAGGGGATAGAGGACAACAAGAATTATCTTGACGAAATATTCCGCCACTTAGGATGGCTTGGAGAAAGGCTAATAAGTCGTCACGGTATCGAGAAAAAACCTTTAATGCGCAATCACGAATATTACAACGAATATGACGAACTTTTTGACATACTAATGGCTAGCAGTCACCTATATAACAGCAAGTATCCAGCCTCATATCCATTGATATATTTTGATTTTGTGCATGTAATATTTCTGCAGTTGGTTTCGGTTGCCAAAACGACCCAAAGCCAAAAATTGAAGGAGAATATCTTTAGCTGTTTATACGTTTATTCATCTTTTGCAGAAGTGGCACTGCCAAAACGCAACAGCAATGGTGCTGCTTTAGCGGCAAGCCGCTTGAAAGAATGTTATGACGTATTAGTTAGCGAAGGCTTGGAAGAAAGTGCTAAGGACGCGATAGGCCTATTGGTCATAATTGGGGCGATGGCTTTCCATCATAAAGCTAATCTGCAAAAGGTAGAATTTATTAAAGGTGGTTTTATCGACCAATATATTATGGACATAATAGTTACAAGTGCCTTTCGCGACACAATTGACCATGCTATAAGTGAAGCTTATTTACACCTATATACAGATTGGGATTTCGTAACGCAAATGGGTAAGCGGTTGGCGACAAATTTTGGTTTCATGTTCGACTGGACCACTGAAGAATTATATCCTGAAGACGACCCACGCCGTAGATAGGTTCTGTTGAATATGGGACACAATTCATCGCTTTGTTACGTTTTAGGGCACTAGGTCCGGGCAACCGTCACTATCGCGTCATAGTGTTGGCACGCTTATTAGAGAAGATGCAGTTGAAGAATAACGCACAGATTATGCAGTACGCGATGCAGAACCACCTGCTGGAAGAATAAATATACGTCCCCAGTGTTGTAAGACAAATGAGGACATGCGAATAGTCAAGGGGCTGACGCCGCATGGGTTCCTGTGACGATATCATTTATCCAGTTACTCTGGAGTACCTATAAAATTCGCTGGCCTATTTTCCCCCTCGCAGTAAACTCAAAAAAGACAGGAGGAATCTTTATGACACGACCTACATGGCTAAAAGCCGTCCCTATTGCACTGGTTATAGTAGCAATTGTTTTTCTTCTCGTGGTCGGGCCTGATTTTGCATTTGGAATTAAAACAGGATAGCTGGGAATACTTATGTTGTCCCTATTTATAGCAATAGAGAAACAACTATCCAAGAAAGCACTATTGAATTGCGCGCTTGGCGTGTTGTATGGTATTGCGGTTGGACAGGCCTTCCCGGACCTAAAACCGGTTTTTGCTCTAGCTGTCGTAGTGTTGCTTGTATGCATAATCTCCGGAAAACTTCCTCAGGTAATGAATAATTATGCGCTGGTTACGTTAACAGTCTATACCATTGAAGGTGTGGCAAGGCCAGACAGAGTCTGGCAGGATTTAATTTTCTATGTTGTTGGTTTGGTGATTTTGTTTGTCATTACGATTGTGGCATAAAAAAAAGCAAAAGCGGTTTCACAAAATACTAAAAATGGAGAATAAAGGCGAGGTAAACCCGGAACGATTTTAGTACTCGGATTGATATCTACCTCGCCTTGTGAGTCTGGCTTTTATTAGCGGGTCTTAAAACTTGTTTTTGAACTCCGCGTATACCTCCGGCAGGATCGTCGCTAGGTTGGTGTACTCCTTTATGTTGTGCTCAAGAAGATCTCTGATCATCTTCATTGGCATGAGCCACGGCGGAGGGAACACAACTCTCTTTGGCTTGCCGTCATTGATGGACCAGCCTGTCCACGCCCGTGTACGGAGCTCACAGCCGTCAGCCGTGGGACGCAAGAAGTGGCACATGACGAGGGGGGGGGAACCCAACGCCGCCGCCGCAGAGGATAGTGCCGTTGAAATCGGCAAGCTTTTGGGAGTCAAATCCGAAATCCGCCGGGTTGCTGAAGTAGAGTGACACCTTCAGCGCTTTGTCGCCACCGATGTTTTCCTTCACGTCGCAGATGTTATTCCAATAGCGCTCCCTTATAGAAAGCCTTGTATCTTTCGCCTGTGCCAGATTTCGCCACAGTGCATAGTAGTGGTCCTCGGGATCCCAGATTTTATATCGCATGGGGTCCAGGCCATGCCATGCGAACCACCAGTCGAACATTGCGACGGTCACTCCGGGCATTGTGGTGAGATTGGCCATAGTTATCGTATGGTCTTTCAGGCGCGTATAGCCGAACTCACCGGGGAGATATCCATCGCGGAACAGATCGTTCATGTCCTGAATACGCAGAGCGGTCTCCGGGGTCAGTGGGTTTTCCTCGAGCATTTTGAGTTTTTCTGCGGGCACCCTGGCGAGCTCACGCTCAAAGTATTTGTAATAAGGAGAATTTCTCTCTTGCTCTGAAATCGGCACCTTCGGCATATTTTCTCCTCCCGTCTTAGCTTTAGTTAACTCGCAGTTTTCTATTGCATTATTATTCCTCAAACGCAACCAGGCGGACCATGCCTGCATCTGTTTCTTCCATACGGAACGGCCATGCTGCCAGGGTCATGCGTTTCCCGGTGACGTCGTCGATATCTCCTCCTGCGTTGTGGATGCAGGAGATGCCGGCTCTCAGCAGCATTTCCAGGCATTCTTCAAAACCACCGAGTTTAAGGTCTTTGGCAGGGTCCTTCCCTCTCTCCCTCATGTAGTCATTGTACACGAAGGGCATATTCTTCTCGAGAGGGGCGAAAGAACAGGAATGGTCGCAGGTCGGCCATGTGCCTGCAATAGCCTTGACCTTCCTACTGATCAGCCATTCAGCCGCGCCGGGAATGAGTCCGGGGTATGCACAAAAATAGTCATATTGTTTATCAGGTCTCCATTGATGATGCCAGCCGGTATTTACTACCACAAAGTCCTCAGCCTGGATTTTGGGATTTGCCTTCTCGAAATCATCCGCAGTGATGAGGTCCCACTTCTTCTTATTGCGCATATCGACTATAACGCCAGTACCATAGAGATTTTCCAGGGGTATTTTATCAGCGGTAATGCCCTCAGGGATGATATAAATCGGGGCGTCTACATGGGTAGCGACATGCAGATGTCCAATCCACATGTGATGGTGCAGTTCACCCCAACCCTGCCCAAACGGGAACGGCTGTCCCATATCAAACCAGCCTGGGTGGTTCTCGTTATTCCAACCGGTGGACCGTATGCCTTCAAAGCTGCCGGCACCCATCTGAATATCTTGTGCCAACCTGGGCCACATGCAGGCCCCGTTTATTACCTGTTGAGATAAATCATAAATTTTCGTCATTTCTAATCTCCCCTAAATCCTGCCAACATGGGCTATTCGTCAACAATTGCGACCACTCTTACCATGTGGCCTGCACCGCGCATTTTGACAGGGAAGGCAGCAATCATGCAGCGTTTGCCGGTCACCTTATCGACGTCCCCATTGATATTCTCAATTGCCGGGATCATGTTAGTAGAGAAGATCTGGTGGCACGGCTCATAGTCAGGAAATTCCTTGTCTGCGTCTTTCCCGGTTTGCTCTTTGTACTCTGTGTACAGGTCAGGATACATCAGCCTGAGCGGATAATGGGCTAATGGATGGTCAGTAGCACCCCAGGTTCCACCCACCATCTTTACCTTCTTGGCCAGCAACCATTCACCTGCTTCGATGTACATCCCTGGATAATGGTTGTAGTAAATATAGTCGTTCACACGCCAGTATTTTTGCCAACCGGTGTTCATGATAATTACATCACCCTCTCTTATCCTGGGTTTTGCATTCTCAAGATCTTTTGCCGTCACAACATCCCACTTCTTCATATAGCGGAAATCAACAATGACACCTTCTCCATAAAAGCTTGCCAGGGGCATGTCGCCAGCGGGAACACCCCCCTCCACATGATGGGTTGAGCCATCGAAATGTGTGCCTTTATGCCATATTCCAACGTACTGGCTCACACGGCGGCTTTTATAGGGCATGATAGGAATCTCATGTCTGTGAATTCTCTCCAGATACCTATCCGGCGCATGGGAATGTCCCATCCAGTCAGGCGTCATAAACCCCACAGGTGTAGTCAGATCATACAATTTTTTTGTCATGAAATACCCTCTTTTAAAACTTTATCTGATGAAACTAATGTATGTCAGTTTCTATATTTTTGCCTCTCACCTCCCATTAGTACTGAAGTTTATATACTGTATCCAATGTCTGCCTGCTGGTTTCCAGGTTTATTACAAGCTCTAACAACTTCATAACAGGCATTCTTGCAATATCATTTATTGACCGATCCACATCCCATCTATTGAGTTTGACTTTTATTAGCAGATCTTCAAACTTGTCTTTGAACTCCGAGTATACCTCCGGCAGGATCGCTGCAAGGTTGGTGTACGCCTTTATGTTGTGCTCAAGAAGTGGGTTTTCCACGAGCATTCCGTATTTTTCTGCGGGCACCTTGGCGAGCTCGCGCTCGAAGTACTTGTAATAAGGGGAATTTCTCTCTTGCTCTGAAATCGGCACCTTTGACATATCTTTTCCGCCTAGCTTAAATTTAGTTAAACAGCAATTTTCAACCGGAAGCCATTATCCGAGGTATGTTTTTCGGAGAACCTCATTATTTTTGAATTCGCTGATATCCGCTTCAATAACGATTCTGCCGACCTGGATAGCGTATCCCCTTCGGGCTACTGTGGTTGCCAGTGGTACATTTTGCTCCACCAAAAGCACGCCGATCCCTCTCTTGTTTATATTTTGGATTACGGGTGCCAATTCCATAATAAGCTTGGGCGCCAATCCCAGTGACGGCTCATCCATTAACAATAATTGAGGACCTGCCATCAGGCCACGTCCTATTGCCAGCATCTGCTGTTGTCCCCCGCTTAAAGTCCCCGCCATTTGTTTGCACCTTTCTTTTAGGATGGGGAAATGTTCAAAGACATCGTCTAAGTCTCTTTTAATGCCATCCTTGTCCTTGCGCAAGCTGGCGCCAAGTTCAAGATTAGTAAGTACGGAAAGAAACGGGAACAGTTTTCTCCCCTCGGGAATTTGAATGATACCGGCCTTCACGATATCGTGGACAGGAAGGCCATCTATCCGCCGGTCTTTGAACCAAATCTCACCTGAAGTCAGCTGCACCATCCCGGAGATAGCTTTTAAGATAGTGGATTTGCCCGAACCATTGGCGCCTATCAGGCTGACAACAGTCCTGTCCTCTATTTGCAGGGAGACATTGTCGAGGGCCATGGCTTTTGCATAATGGACGGTGGCGTTATTGATCTTAAGCAGCATCTTGGTTCCCCAGGTAGGCTTTCATTACTTCGGGATGGCATCTTATCTCTTCGCAGGTGCCGTCAACAATTTTGTTACCGAAGTTGATAACTGTGACCCTGTCGCATAAGTCCAGTATTTTCATATTAT
>JBEKCL010000117.1:0-10991 GCA_050014895.1 Dehalococcoidia bacterium | reverse complement strand
CTTCCTTGGCAGATATAAATTCAAGTATGTCAGGATGATCGATATTCAGGATACCCATATTAGCGCCACGACGCATGCCGCCCTGTTTTATTACATCGGTTGCACAGTCGAAGGCACGCATAAAGGAGACAGGTCCACTTGCTACCCCTCCTGTTGAACCGACCCTGTCTTGTTTTGGCCTTATGCGAGAAAAGGAAAAACCAGTCCCGCCTCCGCTTTTATGAATTAACGCAGTATATTTTACGGCATCAAAAATCGATTCAGTGCTATCTTCGATTGGAAGTACAAAACAAGCAGACAGTTGGCCCAACTCACGGCCGGCATTCATAAGCGTTGGCGAGTTAGGTAGAAATGCTAGAGACGTCATTAGACGATAAAATTTATCTTCCCACTCTTGGACCTTGGCATTTTTATCAAAAATAAGCTCGGCGGATGCTATATGCCGGCTAACCCTACGAAACATCCCCTCAGGAGTCTCAATGATCTTTCCGCTTTCGTCCTTCTGCAAATATCTTTTTTCGAGTACTACAAGGGCATTTTCTGTCAGTTTCAGTTCGGGCGCTGCAATTTTAGCCACCGTCTTTTCTTCCGGTAGTTGTATAGCGGGAGGAGGCGTTGCTAGCGGCAGCGGTGTATCGGCGATGACTATTTCTGCCTGCTTAGCCTGGGATGTTCGCGGCGAAACTGTAGTCTCAGCCTGTGCTTTGGCACTCGTCTTTTCAGCTAGGATTTCGGTTACGATGGATTCTATTTGTTCCTTTGGTGGCAGAGACGGTGCTGTGGGGGGAAGTTCCATACCGGGAAATGTGGGTTCGATCTTTTTAAACTTTGTCCTGTCTTCCAATGACATACTCTTCTCCAGTTTAGAAATTACTTGTTCGATGAGGTCTTCTTGTTCATGTCTATCGGCCAGGCCAATTGTCTGCGTATAGGTTAGGACCGTTTTAGCGACATAGTTCCTTACGGAATCTGACAATAAATTCTTAGATTGTCTACTTACCATCATGATATCTTTGTTTACTCCGTCTTCTTTGCCGGGCAATTTCAGCAGCATCGATTAGCGTAAGTTGACCGTCGAGTGGGGCTCCCAGCTTACTGTCCATAAGAGTATCAACGGCCTGCTTGAGAGCAGCAATATCCGAAAACTCGTAATACACACTTGCAAACCGGATATATGCAATATGATCAATTTCAGATAATTTGCTAACGACTGCTTTTCCAATATAAGAACTATGGATTTCAGTTTTACCAAGGCCGTATAGGTCAGCTTCAATATTTTCAACCAGTTTCTCTATAGTGCCGGTTGGCATTGGTCTCTTTTCGCAGGCTTTGCGGATACCTGAAAATAGTTTTTCACGATCAAATTCTTCACGCCTGCCGTCTTTCTTGATCACAAAAAGGCTCCTGTTTTGAAGCCTTTCATAAGTAGTAAACCTTGATCTGCATTTCGTGCATTCTCTCCTTCTCCTTATCTCATCCCCAAGGCTCCGGGAGTCTATTACTTTCGATTCAGGTTCACCGCAAGAAGGACACTTCATCGTACAACACTACACTATGTGGTATAAAGTGATGGTAACACAAGATATAGTGAGAGTCAATGGCTGACAGTACATAATAAAACAGGGCGGAGAAATTTTCTCCGCCCTGTTTTATATCGGTGCAATTTTTATTGCACTGGATTTAACGAGGCATTCTGCTTAGATCTGGCTGTCGGGCAGCCGGAGCGCCTGCTTGCGCATTGGGATAACGCGAGCCTCTCCTCAAGAATGAGGGAACGTCCAGGCTGTCTTCGGTTGCTCCTCGTAGCAGTCTTCGCAATTCGACCTCTGTGGGTACGCCGGAACCATATTGTGCCGTAAAACCGGTGGCAATGATAGTGATTTGTACCTCGTCTTCAAGCTGAGGGTTGAATACCACGCCAAAGATGATATTTGCATCGGGATCGACGGATTGTGCGATTACATCAGCTGCTTCGTTGCACTCGAAAAGGGTCAGGTTGCTGCCGCCGGTAACGTTAAAGAGTACGCCTTTCGCGCCGCTGATGGATACATCCAGCATCGGGCTGGCGAGAGCTGCCTTGGCTGCTTCAACCGCCCTGTTAGAACCCTTACCATGACCGACTGACATCCAGGCCGGGCCGGAATTTTTCATGATGGCACGGATATCTGCGAAGTCAAGATTAATAAGACCGGGAACGGTGACCACTTCGGCGATTGCCTGTACACCTAGTTTCAGCACATCGTCAGCGAGTCTAAAGGCGTTATCAACGGTCGTCTTGTTATCGCAGAGTTCGATTATCCTGTCATTCGGTATGATTACCAGGGTGTCTACCTTATCACAAAGCTGCAATATGCCCTCTTCAGCCACTTTCATTCGGCGGGCCCCTTCAAAGGCGAACGGCTTTGTTACGATAGCGATGGTCAGCGCCCCGGACGACCTTGCAACTTCGGCTACTACGGGGATACTGCCCGTGCCCGTGCCGCCTCCCATACCTGCTGTGATAAATACCATGTCTGCGCCGGATACTACTTCTTGGATAGCCTGGCGGCTTTCTTCCGCCGATTTGCGGCCTACGTTGTGGTCGCCGCCGGCGCCAAGGCCACGTGTCAGTTTTTCACCCAGTTGGACACGAACGGGGACTTCAGCCAGTGCAAGTGCCTGGGCATCAGTGTTCATGCAGATGAACTCCACGCCCTTGATGCCTTCGCGTACCATGCGGGTTATAGCATTTGAACCGCCGCCGCCGCAGCCTATTGCTTTGATTTTGGCCGGTGCTGTTGAGAACATAGATTTTGACATACTTTCTTACCTCCTAATATTTCAAAAATTTATTGGGCACCAAAGAATTTCTTTATGAGTCCCATCACATTGTTCGCAGTGCCTGGCTTGCTTTTCGCTTCCCATGTAGGCTTTCCGCCTGTCTTAATTGCCCACAGCAGCAGCCCCACACCTGTTGCATTGGCCGGATCATGCAGCACATCGGTTATGCCATAGACACCCATTGGCTCTCCTATCCTTGTAGGAATACGGATGGTCCCGCGTGCTAATGCTTCCAGGCCGTTCATCTTTGAGCCGCCGCCTGTCATTACCAGGCCGGCCGGCGCAAGTGTTGCATAATTGGTATCGGGCATTTCAAGTAGGATCAGGCGCAGCAATTCTTCCATGCGGTCCCTGAGTATATTGGACAGGTCTTTGTATGAAACGCTGTGTCCATCTTCTACGGTAAGAGTGGAACCTTCGTCTTTGGAACCTGTCTCAGGGTAGACGTTGCCATACTTCTTTTTCATTGCCTCGGCTATCTCAAAAGGAAGCCCGAGTCCGATGGAAAGATCGCTGGTAAACTGGTACCCGGCCACGGGGATAATAGATGTGTGATATATGCTGCCATCTTTGAATACTGCAATATCGGTAGTACCGCCGCCGATATCGGCCATAATTACGCCGATTTCCTTTTCTTCTGGGGTCAATACCGATTCGCCGCTGGCCAGAGGTTCAAGAACCAGGTCGTCTATTTCTACGCCGACACTGCGCACGCATTTGACCAGGTTTTGCACTGATGCAGTGGAAGCCGTGATGATATGTGTTTCCACATCCAGTCTAAAACCATGCATACCTACTGGGTTCTTGATTTTTTCCTGTGTATCCAGGCTGTATCCTCGGGGGATCTGGTGAAGTATTTTCCTGTCATCAGGGATATTGATGTTTTTTGCGGATGACAGAACACGTCCTAGGTCATCCTGCCTGACTAACCTATCAGTGCGGGGAATGGCCACTACTCCATGGCTATTAACCGAACTGATATGCCTGCCAGTGACACCGACGTAAGCTGATTCGATCTTAACGCCACTTGCCTGTTCGGCTCGTTTTACTGATTCTGCAATTGAATCCCTTGCCTCGTCTACATTGACGACCATGCCTTTATGTAAGCCATGGGACGGTACCTGACCGACTCCGAGAACCTGCAGCGCACCGCCGGAATCAAGGGTGGCAACTATAGTGCAGATCTTAGTTGTACCTACATCGATACCGGTGATTAATTTTTTTGTCATTTATCCTTGCCTCCTTAAATTTTGTGACTCTGTTTAATACCTTTATTATTAACGCCGACCCTTTACAAGAAAAATAGGATGGCGATAGCTATCATCAGGCTGACGAAAACGATGCCATCAAAAACCATCCCCCCGAATATCGCCAGGAGTCTCCTGTCACTATTCAGGATGGTGCCGAATCTTTTCGCTTCTATCATTTTCCTTGCCTCCTGCTATTTATAATTTCTGCGCGATGCGGAGTTTGGCGCTCCGGCTTCGCGGGTTTATGTCAATTTCAGAATCAGTAGGTATCACGGGATGTTTATTAATTAAGATAAACTGCGGAGTATGGCTACAGCGGCATTCGGGTAAATTCGCCGGGCAAATACAAGATTTGGTTTCACGAAGCATAAAATTCTTTACTATGCGGTCTTCCAGAGAATGATAGCTGATGACGGCCAGTCTGCCGCCGGGGGCCAGGCAATTCAGGCTTTGCTCTAACGCTGAAGTTAGATGGTCCAATTCCCGGTTGACTGCTATTCGTAATGCCTGGAATGTTCTTGTTGCCGGATGGATCTTGCCGTGCTGCTCGCCTACTGTATTAATTACAATAGCTGCAAGGTCGGCGGTATCGGTTACAGGTCTGTGATTAACTATGTTTTTCGCAATCTTGTTAGCGAAGGGCTCTTCCCCATATATATAAATGAGTTGTGCTAATTTGGATTCGGGAAGTTTATTCACAATGTCGGCGGCGGTCAGCTGTTCGTCCGGGTTGAACCTCATATCCAGGGGGCCGCTGTGCTGGAAACTGAAGCCTCTCTCTGCTGTTGCTAATTGAAGGGATGACAGCCCCAGGTCAAATAGAATTCCGTCCACTGGCAGGAAGTTGGTTTCTTTGCAGATATTTTCCAGGTTGTAAAAATTGTCATTAATAATTACCGTGCTTTCAAAATAATCATATAAATTATGTTGGGAGATCCTTATAGCTTCGGGGTCTGAGTCAATTCCGAGCAGTTCACATGAGTGCTGGAGTTTAGAGAGTATTGCCAGTGCATGGCCGCCGCCACCCAGAGTGCAGTCGACATAACGTTTGCCCGGGCGGACATTCAATGCTTCTACTACCTCATCAACGAGCACCGGGGTGTGTACCATTTTAGTTAATGTTAAGCTCATTTCCGTTCCTTCATCTTATCCACCAACTGGCGGGCCTCATCTGATGACAGCTGCTCTTTCTTTAAGCCGGCGGGGGTCCAGATTTCGAAGTAATTATTAACGCCGGTTATTATTGCGGTGTCTGATATTCCACATCTTTCGCGTAGTGCGGATGGCAATGCTATTCTTCCCTGGTTATCAATATTAACTTCGTTGGCGTTACTGTATATAAAGCGGTTGAGTTTTCTTTCGTCTTCGGAGACAAAGAATCCGGTGGGAGCGGCGTTGGAGGTCATTTTCGCCCAGTCTGCCTTTGTATAGGCGGTAATACAATTGTCCGCTACCATTGTGAGCACTAGCCCATCATCCATATCTTTGCGGAATTTGGGTGGCAAGGGTAAGCGTCCCTTGTTATCGACCTTATATTCGTATTCACCAACAAACATTTTGATATACCTGATTAAATCCTATCTATGCAGGAACTGCTTCCCGCTCCACTTCTAATTCAAGATTTTTAATTGCACTCCAATCTAACTCAGCTAACTGCTGAATTTGCATGCTCAATGCATGCTCGTAATTTAGAGAATAGTGGGCTATGCCGCTTGTGCAGTACTGCTCATTTACTATGCCTTTATCTATTAATTCCTGCATAAGCTCACGAAGGTGATGACATGTGATATCGAGAACATGTGCCATGCAATCAAGATTGAATTTAGCTTGCGGATGCCTTCCCCAGAACAGGAGCAGCCGTAACCTTAATCCTGTGAATTCATTTTCCTTGAGGAAAGATATGAGGTCCTGATGGACCATTTCTCCGTTACTATAACTTATTACCATATCTTTTCCCCTTTTTTACCACTTTTTACCACCATGTCCCATTATGGACACTTTATCCCCCACTTGTCAATAGTCTGTTAGCTAAAAATTTAGGTATATTTACAGGTTTTTTTCATATAAATTCTTAGGGAAGCAGTAATGAAACACAATAAGTTGATGATTTATTGTTATAAAACACTACATATAGTGGTGTTACGGCATAGATGGCTACTAAAGAAGAATTTTATGAACTATTTTGTGGTTTGGAGAGCGTATGGTAGAATTACTGTCTCGTTTTGGTATTTAAGGCAGACTTGAAAATGTTGCAAATCGATATACTGACTTTATTCCCGGGAGCTTTTTCCGGCTATTTGCAGCATAGTATTATTGGGCGGGCGATCGAACGCAATTTTGTAGATATTAGGTTACATGACATAAGGTCCTTCACACATGATAAACACGGCACGGCTGATGATTATCCTTACGGTGGTGGGGCCGGTATGGTCATGAAACCGGAGCCGGTATTTGAAGCCGTTGAGAGCATTAAATCCGGTATTGAAAAATCTGAATATCCTGTAATACTTCTAACGCCCCAGGGAAAAATTCTTACCCAGGAAATTGCGGAAAAACTTGCTTCACTGCAAAATATAATTCTGATATGTGGCCATTACGAAGGTATAGACGAAAGGGTTGCAGAGCATCTTGTTACCGATGAAATTAGCATAGGTGATTATTTACTTAGCGGTGGTGAGACAGCCGCCATGGTTATCATCGATTCTCTTGTCCGGTTATTGCCGGGCGCTATTGGATCTCAAACTTCCCTGGACGAAGAATCACATGTCGGCAATCTGTTGGAGTATCCTCAGTACACCAGGCCCCCCGAGTTTAGGGGTTGGCATGTCCCTGAAGTACTCCTGTCCGGAAATCACAAGGAAATAGCCATATGGAGGCGAGAGCAAAGCATTCTGAGGACGGCCAGAAGGCGTCCCGACCTTTTAAAAAAGGCTGCATTGACAGAAGCTGAATATAAAATGTTAAAATCTATTGGTTTGCAAAACAATTAATATAATAGTAAGGAAAGGAAATACAATGGACATCAGTGCTTTAGGAAAAAATAAAATTACTCCGGGTCTGCCTAAATTATCTCCCGGCGATAACGTAAGGGTTAGTTTCAAAATCAAAGAAGCCAACCGTGAACGTGTTCAGACATTCCCGGGACTGGTTATAAAAATAGCCCGGCATAATTCAGGGGGTAATTTCACGGTACGCAGGGTAACCTCTGGTATAGGTGTCGAGCATACCTTCCCGCTTGCCTCTCCTCTCTTGGAGAAAATCGAGGTTGTCAGGCATGGTAAGGTGCGGCGCAGCAAACTGTATTACATCAGAAGGCTCAGCACTAAAGAGGCGCGTCTTAAAGAAAGGCGTGAGGCCATTGTTGAAACGGCTGCAAAGACCGCGGTGGAAGAGGTGGTGGAGAGTCCCGAGCCTTCCAGTCCTGCAACTGAAACGAAATAGACTGAATGAAATACGCGGAGGTGGCCGTCAGTGCTCCTGGCGGCCATCGGCATACTTTCACTTATTCTATCCCGGATTCGCTGGATGTTGAGGTGGGGTCTGGGGTATGGGTCCCTTTTGGTGCCAGGGTTTTACAGGGCGTTGTTACCAGTCTGACTGATAGTTCCAGTATATCTGAGATCAGGATGATATCGGATATCATAGGAACATCTCCTCTAGTATCTCCTGAACGTATTCAACTGGCTCTATGGATTGCTGATTATTATCTTGCCCCTGTATTTAGTGCCGTTGCGCTCATGTTGCCCCCTGGTTTTGAGAGGACGCAGGAGATTAAAACAAAACATCTGGCATTCTTGAGATTGAATCCGGAAAAGGAATCGATTAGCCAGGTAATCCTTGAACTAAAACGTGCCAGGGCATTGAAACAGGCCGAAGTATTGGAATATCTGGATCAATCGGCAGGCCCCTTACTTACATCTCAAATACAGGAACATCTGAAGTGTAATCGCAGTCCCATAAAAGCCTTGCTGGCAAAGGGGTTAATTGTTGAGGAAAATGTCGATGTTGACCGGAATCCTCTTGCGGGAAGGGAATTCCCATTGGAATTTCCATTCACGTTTACCAGCGATCAGCAATCTGCATGGCAACGGATAAAGGGCTCAATTACAGGCCAGGGGCGTAATGGAAAACCGGGTATATTTCTATTGCATGGAGTGACGGGAAGCGGAAAAACTGAGGTCTATCTTCAGGCTCTGGCGGAAACAATCAGCTTGGGGAAAAAGGGCATTTGCATGGTGCCTGAAATAGCTTTAACTCCACAGGTTATTGACCGTTTCATGGGGAGGTTTCCGGGGAGGGTAGCCCTTTTACATAGCAAATTATCACTTGGTCAACAGTACGATGTTTGGCAGGGTATATGCCGGGGGGATTTAGATATCGTTATCGGCCCGCGCAGTGCCATATTCGCTCCTCAACCGGATCTCGGTCTGATTATTGTAGATGAGGAACATGAGTGGGCCTACAAGCAGTCCGATAAAATGCCTAGGTACCATGCACGTGATGTAGCCGTGCAACTCGCCGGTCTTACCGGTGCCACATTAATACTTGGAAGCGCTACCCCTTCGATCGAGACATATTACAGGGCTCAAAGATCAGAATATCAACTGGTTGAACTGCCGGAACGAATCACTCCTCTCGGGCAGTCGCCATTGCCGGAAGTGAGCATCGTCAATATGCGTGACGAGTTCAAGTCCGGTAATCGCAGCATATTTAGCCGTCTATTGAAATCGCGTATTACATATGCGTTGGAACAGCATGAACAGATTGTTCTTTTTATTAATAGGCGCGGCCTGGCTACTTTCATCGAATGCATTGACTGTGGCTTTATTCCAAGTTGTAGCAGATGTTCGGTTGCTCTTACCTATCATGCAGCCAGTAACCGGCTGATATGTCACCATTGCAGACGCCTGTATACGGTTCTCAAGAAATGTCCAAATTGTTCAAGTACGGATATCAAGTATTTTGGCGTAGGGACGGAAACTGTCGAAACTGAATGCCGGAAACAGTTCCCTGGGTCGAAGATCATCCGTTTTGATAGTGATACTGTGAGCAGTAACAGGGAGTATGAGACTACTGTTAATAGCTTCCGTAAGCATGAAGCGGACATATTGGTTGGTACCCAAATAGTAGCCAAAGGGTTAAATTTTCCCCATGTTTCCCTTGTTGGGGCTGTGAATGCTGACATCGGTCTAAACCTGCCTGATTTCCGCTCTGGGGAAAGGACATTTCAGTTATTATGCCAGGTAGCCGGGAGGGCGGGACGCGGCACGTTTGCAGGAAAAGCAGTAATACAAACTTTTAATCCTGACTACTATGCAATCAAATTCGCTGCGCGCCACGACTACGCAGGATTCTATAACAGCGAGATAAAGTACAGACGAAGTTATGGGTATCCTCCATTTAGCGATATGATTAGGTTGGTCTATAGCCATATAAATGAAGAGAAATGCAAGGCTGAGGCGGATAGGATGCACACTTTGATTAAAACGGAGATTGATTCAAAGGGGTTACCCGGATTCAAATTGATTGGCCCGGTTTCTACGTATATTGCCAGGTTGCGCGGTAAGTATCAAATACAGATTATCCTGCTTGGAAAGGACTTACAAGATATCTTATCTGCCATGTATTTCCCAAAGGGTTGGATTCTGGACGTTGACCCGCTGGGTATGATTTAATATTTGCTGATGGCAGTACTTAAAATCAGGAAAAACCCTGACCCTATATTAAGGAAAAAGGCTAAAAAGGTTACCAATATTGACGTTTCCGTACAACGTATTATTGATAACATGATTGAGACGTTAGACAAGGCCTCAGGAGTGGGGCTTGCTGCAAATCAGGTTGGAGTTCCGTTACGAATTGTTATTATTCATATCCCTGATAAGGATGTTATTGTGCTGATAAATCCGGAGATCATAGAAAAGACGGGTGAGAGACTCGTCGTCGAAGGGTGCCTCAGCGTTCCGGGATATCAGGCTGAAGTGAAGCGGTCCGAATCCGTAAGGGTGAAAGCCAGGGACAGGCAGGGTAAACTATTTCGCAAGAAAGCCACAGATCTATTAGCTCAAGCTTTTGAACATGAGATAGATCACCTGAATGGCATACTGTATATCGACTATCTTCAGGATATGGATAAACTGGAAAAAACGGACTACGCACCGGATTAATTACCCGGTAGAAATATCAGTTATCCGTTCCAGTCCATTTCCACTACAAATTTTCCTGTCCAGTTTTCCAGAGCGACCGGATAGAAGCCCGGAGTGTCCTTGATGATCTGGAATTCTACATTCTCCATCTTTCCCGGTCCAAGAGTAATATCTCTCTGGCTGTCGGCAATTCCTTTAACTCTCAGAATCAGTGTATGGCTGCCGATAAGCTCTCCGGTATTGGTCACAGAAGCTGTAACGATAATAGGCTGTCCCTGACGTACTCGCTCTGGCCCGACTGAGAAGTTCGTCACTATAAAAGAAGGTGGCGTAAGCGGTATGACGGTGAAGAATCCCCCGAGTCCATCGATGTCAGCATAGTAGTCACCCGGCGTATCTTTAACAACCGTAAAACTGGCTGTCTGACTGGCTCCGGGTGGCAATGTTAAATCGCTGATATTTTCGACGACTCCGCCGACTCTCAGTACAACACTATATTTTCCTGTTTGAACGCCATTATTGGAGACAATTATGCTTATGCTGACCTGTTCTCCTACCTTTACATTGTTAGGAGTAATAGTGAGATTACTTACAGAAAATTTGGGCATACCCATGGACTGATAACCTCCCGGTATGGGAGCTTGCATGCCAGCCTGTGGCCCTGGGTGCATGCCCGGAGGCATGGGGGCCTGCATTGGCGGTTGCATTGGGGCATGCATCGGTTGCTGCATGCCTGGAGGTGGAGGAGCCTGCATTCCAGGTGGCATTGACGGTTGTT
>JBEKCL010000116.1:0-11001 GCA_050014895.1 Dehalococcoidia bacterium | reverse complement strand
GCCTATCAGCTAGCCATTCTGTCGTCTGTGTCTCTAGGTAAAAGCAGTGAATCAGCGGTAGCAAACTGTCCGGTAATGACAAGTTTGCAGTTTGGCGTACAAGAGGTGAAGGAATTAACCTCCGAGCTGGTAGCCCACTCCTCCGTGCCGCAAAGCGATCCCGGATGGCTGCCGGACCCATCGACCAATGGCCAGGATAAACTCGAAGAGGTAATGGCTAATTTGAAGTATGTCAGTAAATTTTCCCAGGAAAACCTGACACTACAGCAGATATCCCAACTCCTGTGGGCAGGATATGGCTGCACTCCCCATGTGGTATCTGGAGGTAATAGAGGTTTAACGGTGCCTTCAGCCGTGGCTAAATACTATTTGACAGGGACGATCTATCTGCTTAACGAAAAGGGAGTCTTTCGCTACCAGAACAGGAATCCCAAAACAGACCTGAGAACCATAGACCATCGAGTCGAGCCCATCAATGCCACCGATGTAAGAGATAAACTACGAGCAACTGTTAGTAGTTTGCCGCAGGCTCCATGCTACATAGTGATCTGCCTCCCGAAAATCAATTCTATTATTGCGCAAGAGCGGGACTTCGCACTCGAAGAGGCTGGGTTTGTTGCCGGGAATGTACTTGTCCAGGCATCCGCTATCGGTTTGGGATGCCACTTCGAGACCACCCTAACCTCAGATGAGCAAATAGGCATTCGGGGATTAAGCGGTATACCTTCTTCAGATACGCCCCAGGTCATTATCAGCATAGGTGGTGTGGCCAAATAAGCAGGATCACTGGTAAAGTTAAAGATTGATATTTCTCTGTCGGTACTGGAGGGCTTCCGCTAGATGGGCGGTCCCGATTACATCGGCGTTGTCCAGGTCGGCGATTGTGCGGGCCAGCTTCAATGTACGGTGAAAAGCCCGTGCAGTGAAGTGGATTTGTCTCATGGCGGTCTTCATCAGGCTTTGCGCCGCAATATCGATTGTGCAGTATTGCTTTACTTCGACAGCGGTCATCTCTGCATTGCAGTTCAGCCCGTCTTTTTCGAACCTTTTAAGTTGCAACTGTCTCGCTGTTTGAACCCTTTGCCTTACGGCTTCGGAATGTTCGGCGGGGCGGTCATCTATCAGTTTTTCATAGTCTATACGGGGAATGTCCAGAAAGATATCGATGCGGTCCATAAGAGGGCCGCTGATCTTCTTCTGATAGCGTGTGATCACCGTGGATGTGCATTTGCACTCCCGTACAGGATCACCGTAGTATCCGCATGGGCATGGGTTCATCGCTGCCACCAGGGTGAAATTAGCGGGAAAGGTCATGCTTCCCTCTGCCCTGCTGATTGTCACTACCTTATCTTCCAATGGCTGCCGCAGAGATTCGAGCGCCATATGGTTGAATTCGGCGAACTCGTCCAGGAACAGTACTCCCCTGTGGCTGAGTGTGATCTCTCCAGGGTGAGGCAGCCTTCCCCCTCCGACCAGGCCTGCATGTGAAGTGGAATAATGGGGTGAACGGAAAGGCCTTTCGTTAATCAGGGGGCTATCCTTGGATGTCAGTCCCGTAACACTGTAGATCTTGGTGACCTCGATAGCCTCATCCAGCGTCATGGCCGGTAGAATCGTGGCTAATGCCCGTGCCAGCATGGTTTTTCCGCTGCCAGGTGGCCCAACCATTATTACATTATGGCCGCCCGCCGCTGCAACTTCCAGGGCCCGTTTTGCATGTTCCTGCCCTTTAACGTGCATTAGATCAGTCTGGTGGTTTTGTCTGTTGTCCTGCCAGGGCACATGTTCTGTAAACTGCTCTATGTCCGTCTCGCCTTGAAGATAGCTGACCAGTTGGCTCAACGATATCACTGGAAATATCTTGGCATCCTTGATCAGAGAGGCTTCCGGGGCGTCATCGGCAGGAACAAAGACCCTGTTAATTCCCTGCTCCCTTGCCATCGCTACCATTGGAAGTATGCCGTGGATATGGCGGACGCTGCCGTCAAGTGACAGCTCGCCCAGGAAAAGTGTGTCCGTCGTATCTGCATTTATCTGCCCCGAACTGAGCAATATACCTACGGCTATGGGCAGATCGTAAGTGGGCCCTATTTTCTTGAGATCAGCCGGTGCCAGGTTGACCGTAATTCTTTTCATCGGAAATGTACATCCCGAATTACGTATGGCAGCCCGGACGCGGTCCCTTGACTCCTTGACGGCCGTATCGGGCAACCCGACAATGAGAGTAGTGGGCAGCCCGGGCGAAATATCTACCTCGACTTCAACCATTTGGGCATCGAGTCCTATCATCGCCGCTGTGTGGATTTTAGCTAGCATACTGTCGCATCAAATTATTCGTATGGAGATTATATCAGATATGAAGTAATTACATTAATTTGATGCGTGCGTCCTAAATCCCTAAAGTGACCCTTTCGTAAACAAAGATAGAGTTGAGGCCGAACGAGAGGCAAGGAGCAATCTTATTACTGGTGCGATCAGTATTATTAAGAATTCATTTATCCATCGTGACATTAATAGGGAAAGTACAGAAGAATGTGCTGAATTGATCTATTTGGCAAATAACCTTCTACGGATAGGGGATCATCAAAATAAAACGGTGTGATAACTTATTATCCGTACACGCTGAAAAACTGCGGTCCGTTTAAATGAATCATATGATCAGGATTATCTTCAATCCAAACCTCGGTATCCCAAGCGATGTTATCTATATGTTTTTTGAATTCGCGTAAATTCGGGAACGCACTTACATAGATTCTCCTAGCGCTTGTTTGCCCAAGCACTTTCTCAAGCTCTATTTGTCGTTTAGGTGAAATTGGCCCATGCGCGGTAACCGCTTCTATTAGAAATAGGTGGTTCTTCTCTGCATCGTAAAGTACTACATCAGGCAGCTTATCGTGGTCCGTAATTGGTACGTTAAGTTTCTTAAGAACGCTTTTATCTCTGTGCAGCAGTTTCTTTGCAGTGTCTCCCAGGTAGATTACCTCAGCATTCGGGCAGAACGTCTGCCTGAATAGAGTGACTACCTTCTCCTGAAGTTTATTATGTATTCCCGGTGATAGATATACGGGCTTTCCCTTACCTATATCTACAGCGGTTAACTGGCTCTTTTTGCGTTTCTCATATCGTTCACGTAATGATCCTTTACTTTTCAGGAACAGACTGACTTTTAATGCCCATTCCTTGCTTCCATATGCTCTCAAAGCCTCCAATGCTTCATCCGCAATCGCATATACTGTGTGTGGGCTGTTGGTAGGTCTTTCTGCATCATCCGAATTTCTTATTACGATGCCGGCTTGTTCAAACTGATGAAGCGTCTGTCGTCTGATGGTCTCCCGTGTATTCTCAGCGTACCTCTTTCCATAGGCTGTTTCGATGAATTCCATAATGTCGTGAATTCTAATGTTTCTCTGTACAGCGTCTTTCCACTTTGCCTTCTTTTTCAATTCGATGAGTGCCAGCAATATCAACGCAGAGCGTTCGTTTTGCTGTTCTTTGGGCAGCCCAAGCCCTTTGAGTATGGCCATGGCTTCATCTATCTTACTCATAGTCGATATTGCCCCTTATAATTGGAGTCCATTTTATTAGGCATCAATGCACAGAAGATGGTAAATATCACGCTCCATCTCATCTTCCGCATGCCCCGGCTTGGCGGAACAGACCAGGTGGCCGATTTTTCTTATAACTTCGATATCCGGTAAAGGCAGGCTTCTTATATCCGTGGCATTGACCTGGGTGTTCCCGTTAAGCGCCCTGAAATATCCGTCAATGATTTTGAGATTCAGTAAGGTGGCCATTCCAACGGCCTCGTAGATCGTCAGATTTCCTTTCGGTCTGTAAATGTAATTCAAATGATTCTCAATTCCAACGCTGTTATACGGGAAATCCTTCTCCAAGAGCACGGCAGCATGAAGGCGGCGTTTCTGTTCTTTAGATGTAAACCGTTTGACCAGGGCATAGTTCTTAACCGGTACTAGCAACGGCACGGTTTCAAGTTGTACCCGGATGGCTGAAGGCTTTCCGTTTTTTTTCAGGGGCCAGTCTATCTTCATACCTTGCAGATTGTGCATCCACAGTAGTGGCACGGCGGCGGGCGCATCCTTAAGTTCGGATAACAGGTATTGCTCTGCACGGAAAGGGACTACCGGCCCCGTGGATATCTCCAGCCCCAGGTGTTTCAAATTGTCCGGCCACTTATCAATTGCACGTAATATTTTAAGGTCATTTGTAGAAGTCGGAATTCGAATGAAAGAATCCCCATTCCGCCGAAAAATAAGGTCACTCTGCATAATTTCAAGTTGCTGCGTGTGCTCAAAGGATCTGTTCTTGCTCTCGCTAACACAAACGTGGCCTCTGGGGCTTCCCTGGCTCTTGATTGCCTTGACAATGATGGTTTCCTGGAGCACATCGTCGCGATCGAATACTTCCTTCCTTGATTCGAATATATGCATATTTGTTATCTGGGCATGGCTGATGAACCAGTCCCTAAATTTCTTATAATACAATCCCGAGCAGAAGCTTCTTGGCGTAATAAATACCATCTCACCATTTTGCTTCAGCATGCTCACGGCCAGCGCCATAAACAGGGGATATATGTTCGGCTGGCCAGCTACCAGTTCCATCATTACGGTGGACTCAGGCGAGTCTTTGTTCAATTTATAGTACGGTGGGTTAGATAGTACATAATCGTAAATCTCAGGTTTCTGCGGGGTCGAAAGCAAGTCCGCTTGCGCAAAATAGGCTTCGTTGCTAAGAATGAAATCTCGTTCATAGATGTCGTATTCCATCCTGTGTCCAGCAGTTTCCAGTCTCGATCGGCATGTCTCTAGGGTATCGCGGAGCAGCGGCACCAGCGCCTGATCGTTCTCATAAGTATCAATGGACAAATGAATAGGCTCTTTAATTTCGAGTACACGCTCGCAGAAAGCCGCTGTTAGATTCCCGGTTCCTGCCCCAGGGTCCAGTAGCCGCATTGTGCCTCCCCGGATTTCGAAAAGCCCTGCCATGTATGAACTGACTTCCCTCGGCGTGAAGAATTGCCCCCTCATCTTCCTAACATCGACTGCATGGTCCGTCTCATATTCCTCAGATAGCCGTGCAGCATGGTCTATCAGTTCTCGGGCCGTAATGATCTCCGGGCCAGCAGTCGTACTCATGTTTATCATCAGGTGTTGCCTTATTCTACTAGAAAGCAGCCCAAAAAACATCGGCCAGTATGCGTTTTTTTCTTATCGATATCTGATTCGAAATCATTTCTCCATGCGCTCGGTCCAAAACGACAAGATGTCGCAGCCCTTACAATTCGTACCAAAATGTATTAGAATTTCAAAAACCTCCATAGGAGGGATGATGAGCAAAGTATTGGATGAACATAAGACACGGTTCCCGAAGAAGTTGAACGAAGTGTACGAGGTAGTCCAGACTGTGGATCTGGTCACTTCATTGCGTCGAAGAGTACGGGTAGAAGTTCTAAAAGACTATGGAAATGGCGCGTATGTAATCAAATTCTGGGAGATACTGTCGGTTCGGGCAATTAATGCGTACGCGAATGAAAATGGAGAGCCCGTAGAGGACGCAAGGGAATTTCTCTCCCCATTTATTATTTCCCCTATCAGCGCCCCCACGCCAGACGCCGCATTGTCCATAGCCTTGGTTGACCTGACAAACTACTGATCGGATTGTGTTGCAGCAGCTTGTATTTCTGCCGGCTGCTTTGCATACCGCTATTGCTCTGCACTCGTCCTTAGTTTGTCATCCCCATGTCCGATATGCTTTGACAACGGTTCATCACAATGATGTATGATCTCCCCTGTTGCCGGGTCTGTGATCGTCTCTTTATATGAATCGTTCTCTCTGTCGATCACTCTGCTCCGTTTCATCCACTTTCCCGTTTTTCGATGAAGGTTATCTCCTGCAACCTGTTCAATAAATGGCTTGCCCTTGCCCTGTCGCTTTCCGAGCACACTTACTTGCGATTTTGCCGTTATGGTCACGCTCGATTTCACCTCAAAGTTTCTTGACGTGGAACCACATTTAGGGCAAGGCACGCGTTGGATCGGCGCAATATTCGGCTCTTCCTCTAATTCACATTTACATTTTCCACACACTACAATCATAGTATTATCCTGCATTCCGGAATTCCTAGATGTTAGGTTATTTTGCTCACTGTTTAAGTGCAGTTCGGCTGCGTATAGGTTTAGTTCCTGGCTACTCACCCCCATTCTTGCAAACTGTCTGCTATCCGCCCTAATCAAGTACGCTGCCCAACGCGGCTTTAAGTCCCGGCACGGTCTTATACTTTGATAAATCGTGTGGTTTTATCCATTTAAATTCCGTATGTTCCCAATCTATCTTGAGCCGTTCGGGGTCCGTTACGTGGAAAAGGAATGGATGAACAATCCATTTTTTATTGATGTCTTTATCGATTATTTCCAACGGGTGGCCGGTGGTGATTAGCTTGACTGAGCTCTTGAAAAGGCCGGTTTCCTCCCTGATTTCGGTATAGGCCTGGTCAAGCGGGTCGCTTTCCAGGTATCCGCTCACTCCGGCCCAGGCTCGTTTGTAGGTGCCGACTTTGCCGCTCCTTCTTAGTATCAGTATCAATTTCTGGTGTTCCAGGAAACAGGTCACAACGTGCTTCTCTTCAAGCTGGATGTCCTTTAACGTATCCAGTTTATTTTCCAGTTCGTTTTTCAGCAGTTGCAGAGCCGCCCTTGTGGCTTTTTCCTTTATTTCCTCTCTCTTGCCCGTAAATATATGCTTGTAGCTGGATATACCTGCGGCCCCTGCGAGTCCCAGGTAAAAAAGTCCGACCGGTTTCATAGGTGTGGCTCCCGTTGGACCGGCAATGCCGGTAGTCGATATACAGAAATCAACCTGCAGGAGTTTTCGTCCGCCCTCGGCCATCTCTTTTGCTGTCTCGTGGCTGACGGCTCCATGCAGTTTCAGCGTTTCGTCCCTGACCCCCGCAACTCGCATTTTAATATCATTGTTGTACGAAACGATCGTCCCCTTAAAATAATCTGAACTTCCTGAAATGTTGGTAATTCTATCCGCAATCCTTCCGCCGGTTGCAGATTCCACGCTACCGATCATTACATGCTTGCCCGTTTTTGCTTCGATTGCCCTGATTAGTTTGGCAACATCAGCTTCCAGCCTCTTCATTTCATATACCTTCCAGATTAAAAACTGCAGTCGCATTGTAGCAGAAACTCGATTTTCTGTAGAAACCTTTGTGGCTGTTATAATAGTGGCTCATGGATACAGCGAAGGACACTATTACTTTTCTTGGCACCGGCGGAGCCAGATTTACTGTAGCAAAGCAATTGCTTGCAACCGGTGGAGTCTGGATGAACCTGGCAGGCGAACAGATCCTGATGGATCCGGGTCCTGGTTCACTGGTATATGCCATTAAGCTTGGCTGTGATCCTACCAAATTGAGCGCCATTATCTTGTCACATAAACACCTTGATCATTCAGTTGACATAAATGTTATGATTGAAGCGATGACGGAGGGTGGATGGAAAAAGAGGGGGGATGTGTATGCCCCGGCAGATGCGTTTGAAAACGGAGCTGTCATCTTACCCTACTTAAAGGGGTGCCCGGAAAAAGTTGATTTGCTGGAAGAAGGCAAGCATTACGCAGTAGGGGATGTTAAGTTCAGCACGCCTGTTAAGCACATACACCAGGTGGAAACCTACGGCTTCGTTTTTAAAACGCCGAAGCACAAGTTTTCATGGATAACCGATACGAAAATATTTGACTCGCTTGCCAGCCATTATCATGCCGATCTCGTAATAATTAATGTGCTGTGCCTGGAGCACCGGGTACCCGTTGATCATCTCTCATTGGGTGATGCAGTAAATTTGATAAAAGAAATAAAGCCGAAGACGGCTATCCTGACGCATTTTGGCATTACTATGTGGAAGACCAAGCCCTGGGAAATGGAGAAGGAATTAAGCGATGATACGGGTGTAAGGGTCATCGCTGCCAGGGACGGTATGGTGCTTGATCTTGATGCCGTCTATTAAGATAAATTATCTTATCCCAGTTGTTCAAGTATCTTTTTAGCGAGCTCCGGTGTTATCCCCTTAATTGACGTGAGGTCATCTATGGCAGCGTCCTTGAGGTTCCTCACCGAACCAAATTTCCTGATCAGAGCTTTCTTACGTGCCGGGCCAACTCCTGCAATGGAATCGAGTGCCGATTCCCGGCTCTTTTTAGATCGCAGGTTTCTGTGATAGGTGATTGCAAACCTGTGAGATTCATCGCGGATACGCTGTAGAAGATGCAGCTCCGCTGATGACTTGTCGAGTGGAGTGGGTTCCGTGTTACCCGGCTGATAAATATCTTCATTCTCCTTGGCAATGCTGATGGCCTGCACCTTTTCTGTCCCAACTTCCAGCATGGCATTCAGGGCGGCGTTAAGATGTCCTTTGCCCCCGTCGATTAATATCAGCTCGGGCAAAATTGACCATTTGTTATCTTCGTCCGCATGTATGCTGAAACGCCGCCGTATCACTTCCCGCATCATGGCGTAGTCGTCGGTATGTTCGACATACCTTATTTTAAACCTCCGGTACTGCGAAGGTTTAGGTACACCGTTATCAAACACTACCATGCTGCCGACGGCAGCTGTCCCCTGTATATTAGAGATATCATATGCTTCAATTCTGTGTGGTACCTGGGTCAGATTAAGAATCTCCTTTAGGTTAGAGAGGACTTTTAATGACTCGGGTCGGGCTGAACGATTGGCCCTGTAAATTGCGAGTTGCTGTCTGGCGTTTTCAGCTACCATTTGCACCAGTCTAAGTCCTGCTCCTTTATGGGGCACCCTGATCTGTATTTTTCCGCCTCTTTTGTCGGACAACCACTGGCTGATTAATTGAGGTTCATCTATAGCGGACTGCAGCAATATTTTCGGTGGGATATGGTCCGCTGATAAATAGAACTGCTTGATAAAACTTTCCAGCAATTGCGCCTCTTTCTCACCCAGCGCACGTTCAATGATGAAATGTTCATCTCTCATCAGCCGCGTATCTTTAACGGAAAAAATCCTTATGCACGCCAGGTCTTCATCGCGTGCCATAGCTATAACATCCTGTTCCCCTCTGATGTTCAGGGAAATCTTGTTGCTGGCGATGACAGCTTCAATCGCCTGTATTTGGTTTCTGATTTGGGCTGCTTTCTCGAATTCCGTTTTTTGCGCAGCCGCCTGCATTTCCTTTTTGAGTTCTCGCAGCACAACATCCTCTTTCCCTTCGAGGAAGGATACTGTTTGCCTGACAAGTGAGCCGTAATCTTCACAACTGATTGCGCCTATACAAGGGCCCAGGCAACGCTTTATATGAAATTTCAAGCATGGCCTGCTCGCTTTCCCGTCAATTGTCTTATTACATGACCTTAGCGGGAATATTTTTTTAATGTATTCATATGTCTGGCGTGCTGACCATGCACTGGGAATCCGGCCGATGTACTTGGCGCCGTCGTTGTAGCGGCGCCTGGTAATACTGATAGTCGGCCAATCATTGTTGACATCCACTTTAATATATGGAAAACTTTTATCGTCTTTTAACATAACATTGTAATAAGGACGATATTTTTTAATTTGCTGGCATTCCAGGATGAGGGCGGCGATTTCTGACTCAGTCACTACAAATTCGATTGCTTCAACCTCTTTAACAAGCTGGATTGTTTTTTCGGGGATATTGGAGGTTTGTTTAAAATAACTCTTGACCCTGTTGCGGAGGTTGGATGCTTTTCCGACGTAAACTATTTTGCCTGCAGCGTCTTTGAAAATGTATATCCCGGGCTGGTTCGGCAGCAGTTTCAGGTAGGATTCGATATGAGACTTAATCATTGGCGCTTGAATTGTAGCATCGATTTCAGCATCTGGACAAAGCTTGCTATGGATGTAAAATTATTAAATATCCTACTCGAAAAATATGGATTTGTGATAAAATAGTTGGCGCTTGAGATGGAAGAAGACATAAGATTATTCTTAAACTACCTGTCAAAAGAAAAGAAGTGTTCCAAGAATACGCTTGATGCCTATCATAACGACCTGCATCAGTTGGCCGACTATATCGCCACAGCGAATAGTAATGACGTACCGGGTCGCAATGTTAATGGTCTTAGCGAAGAGCATCTTCGGCAGTACATGATAAGCCTGAAAGAAAAAAGCTATACCCTTTCAACTGTTGCGAGAAAAGTGGCGGCTGCAAGGACCTTCTTAAAATTTATGGCGGATAGGGGCAAAGTCAATGTTGACCTTGCGCCCAAGTTGGCTGCTCCCAAGGTGACCAAACCGTTGCCCAAAGTGTTATCCGTGTCTGAAGTACAAAGACTTCTGGCAGAGACGGCAAAATCACCGGCTGTAGATGGCAAGAGGGATAGGGCCATGCTGGAGTTGCTGTATGCCAGCGGGCTTTTAGCCAGCGAATTGATGGCTTTGAATGTTGATAATGTTGGACGCAATAGTATCAATGTCAGTGGGCAAAGGAGTAAAAATAGGATTATACCACTGGACAAACGTGTCGCGGATATCCTCAGTGAATACGTTGATTCCGTGCGTATTAAACTGCTGACTAAGGACAAGGAAAAAGCACTGTTCTTGAATCAAAGGGGAGAGAGGCTGACCCGTCAGGGATTCTGGCAGATAGTTCAGGGTTATGCCGATTCGGCTGGTATTTCTTCAAAGGTTACTCCGCGTATCATCAGGCATAGTTACGCAGTGCACAGGCTAAACGGTGGTGCAGATATCGAGGATATTCAGGAAATTCTCGGGCACGCCCATATTTCTACTACTAAAGCATACAAGCAGGTATAATGAAGATGATGTTTGACGTTGGCAGATATTCTATCGGGACAACAGATTATTAATATAATTCCAGGAGAATTTACATGGCTAAGAAATCGCGCAAGGCAAGAGTAAAAAGCAGGGTCGCAGGACCCGTTCAAAGTGGGAACGTGCCCACTCCTCAGGCAAAAGCAACTTCGGTCGCC
>JBEKCL010000115.1:0-11079 GCA_050014895.1 Dehalococcoidia bacterium | reverse complement strand
TCGACCAGGCAAGGCGGTGAGGCAAAAGTCCTATAACTGAATACAAAGTCCGCTTGGATCAGCTATGACCGAGACGGTATATAAGGTTAGAACCCGTAACCCTCTCGGATACTGCTGAGAGGGTTTATTTATTTACCTTTGAGGTGAATATGGAACAGGTTAGGCCGACAATAGGATTTATAGGCGCCGGCGTTACAGGCACAGCGCTTGCTTGCCAGCTATGGCAGCAAGGTTACCAGATCGTCGCCGTCAACAGCAGGAGCCTTTCCTCATCCGACAGGCTTGCAGCCAGGGTGAAGGGCTGCCGTGTATGCCATTCCGCCCAGGAAGTTGCAGACCTCTCTCAAGCCGTATTCATCACCACACCTGACGACATCATCGCCGACATAGCGGGGAGTCTGACATGGCACACCGGCCAGATTATCATTCACTGCAGCGGCGTGCACTCAACCGACATATTAGAGCCCGCCCATAAATACGGGGCATACGTATGCTGCCTGCACCCGCTTCAGACATTTGCCAGCATTGAAGAGGCTATTAAAAATATCTCCGGCTCGACTTTCGCCCTGGAAGGCGACAGCGCCGTCCTTGATACAGGCCGTGATATGGCCAGGGCCATGGACGGGAATGTCATATCTCTCAAAGCCGGCGACAAGGTCCTTTATCATGCAGCCGCCGTGACCCTTTCCAATTATCTTGTCACTCTCATGAAAACCGCGGCTGATCTCTGGCAGTCCTTTGGCATACCCCAGGAAGAAGCCGTCAAAGCCCTGCTCCCACTGCTCAAAGGGACCGTCAATAACATCGAGCGCGTGGGCATACCGGGCTGCCTTACCGGCCCGATAGCCAGGGGTGACGTGGAAACCATCAGAAAACACGTAACTGCCCTGGAAAATGCGCACCCTGCATCGCTTGACGCTTACCGGGTACTCGGGTTAAACACCCTGTCAATAGCTCTGGCCAAAGGGCATATCAATCTTGAGACCGCAGAAGAGATACGCGCAATACTGGAAAAACGCGACGAAACGGAAGCCGACCAGAAAGTAGCCCTGTTCAAACAATTCGGCACGGACTTTGCCACGGGGTTCCTGGATTCAACTATGAACAAGTATCAGGTCCAATAAATGCTGCACTTGAAGGAGTAAAAGGATGTCAATCAGGACGATGCTTAAAAGTAAAATTCACAGGGCCAGGGTCACGGACTGCAACATTGATTATGAAGGCAGTATAACCATCGATATCGACCTCATGAAGGCCGCTGACATCCTTCCTTATGAGCGTGTCGAGATATTGAACGTCAACAACGGCGCTCGCTTTAGCACATATGCCATCGAGGGCAACCCGGGCGCAGGTGATATTTGCCTAAACGGCGCCGCTGCCAGGCTGGCTGCCAAAAACGACATCGTCATAATTTTAACCTACCAGGAAGTAGCCGGAGACCAGGCGCAGGACGTTAAACCACGCATGGTATACGTGGACGAAAAGAACCACATCAAGTCCACGAAAAACGTCGACACCTGGATGGACCATCTTCTCACAGCCTAGAGGAGTTGATTGCAATGCGGCTGACCATCAAGAAGATCCAGGACATGAAAAAAGCAGGTGAGAAAATCACCATGCTTACCGCCTATGATTACTCCACTGCCAAGATTGTAGATGAAGCAGGCGTCAATCTTATCCTTGTGGGCAACTCCCTCGGGATAGTAATGTTGGGTCACGAGTCGACCGTACCCGTCACCCTAGAGGAAATGCTCCTCCATACAAAATCAGTAGTCCGGGGCACCAAAAACGCCCTAATTATCGGCGATATGCCTTTCATGACATACCAGATCAATGCCGACGAAGCCATGCGCAACGCAGGCAGGTTCATGCAGGAAACCGGATGCCAGTCAGTAAAACTCGAGGGGGGGACGACAGTTGCCAATACCATAAGACGGATAGTGGACGCCGGTATACCGGTCATGGGCCATATCGGTCTTACCCCGCAGTCCATCAACCAACTCGGCGGATACCGCGTACAGGGCAAAACGCCGGACGCTGCCAGGCGCCTGCTGGATGATGCTCTCGCCGTGCAGCAGGCCGGGGCCTTCGCCATAGTCCTTGAGCTCGTTCCCATGCAACTGGCCAAGGTCATCACTTCGCGATTAAGCATACCCACCATCGGGATCGGGGCGGGACCGTATTGCGACGGCGAGGTACAGGTAATACATGATATGCTCGGCTGGTTTACCGACTTCGTACCCAAGCACACCAAACAGTATGCCATGCTTGCGGATACTATTAAGACAGCCGTCAGCAGCTATGTAAATGAAGTAAAATCCGGCACCTTTCCCACTGCTGAAAACACCTCAAGCATCGACGAAGAATTATTAAAAGACCTCTGAGGACAACACCATGCAAATTGCCCACACTATCCCCGAAATGAAAGCCCTCAGAAGCAAGTGCACCGGTCCAGTCGGTTTCGTTCCCACCATGGGTTACCTGCACGACGGGCACCTTGAGCTTGTCCGGCGCGCTAAAAAAGATAGCTCGTTCGCTGTTGTAAGCATATTTGTAAATCCCACGCAGTTCGCCCCCAACGAAGATTTCAAAGCCTACCCGCGCGATATCGACCGCGACCTGGCGATGCTGGATACGGTCAAGACCGATATCGTCTTCATACCGTCCGCTGAAGAAATATATCCGGGGGGATACAACTCATGGGTGGACCTTGAAGGTATCACCTCGACACTGGAAGGGCGGTCACGCCCAACGCACTTCCGGGGCGTTACGACCGTGTGTAATAAACTATTCAATATAGTCCGAGCGGACAGCGCTTACTTCGGCCAGAAAGACGTCCAGCAGGCCCTGGTCATCCAGAAGATGGTAGCCGACCTCAACATGAACCTCAAGATAATAGTAGTCCCGACGGTACGGGAGAAAGACGGGCTGGCTATGAGCAGCCGCAACACCTACCTCACAACGGAAGAGCGGCCTAATGCGCCTGTCCTGTATAAATCGCTGCAACTGGCATCAGGCATGTACGAAAAAGGGGAAAGGGATGCACGCAAGATCATAGCAGCCATGAAACAGTTGATTTCCAGCGTGCCCGCCACAAAAATAGATTATATATGTATCTCCGACATCAATACGCTTCAGGACGTTGACACGATCAAGGGAAAAGTCGTCGTCTCCATGGCCGTCAAACTCGGCAAACCCAGGCTGATCGATAATATAGTTTTAGGGTAGACCGCTTATAAGAAATGCTATAATCCAGGCAGAAGACGATGGGAGGAGGAAATGAAACCAATCAATATCTTTGACGTTAAACAAAACAAGGTCATCACCACAGAAAAAGTCGAAAAGTCCGATGAAGAATGGAGAAAACTGCTCACCCCAAAACAATATGAAATCACCACGAAGAAAGGCACCGAGACCCCGGGTGCCTGCCCCTTTAGCGAAGTCCACGAGACCGGTATCTTCCGCTGCGTACGCTGCTACACCGACCTTTTTCAATACTCCACCAAGTTCGAATCCGGTACCGGCTGGCCCAGCTTCTGGGAACCCGTGTCGAAGTTGAACGTAGTAGAACAGCCGGATAGAAGCCTGGGAATGCTACGGACTGAAGTGATCTGCTCCCGCTGCGGCTCACACCTCGGCCATGTTTTCGATGACGGGCCGAAGCCAACAGGCAAACGCTATTGTATGAACGGCTTTGCGCTGAAATTCGTGCCCGAGGGGAAATTGTAGACTATTGTACGGGGGCTTGTTTTAGTATCCCTTGCGTGAACAGGACGTATGCACCTATTAGGGTGCCCACCGCCAATGCCAGGATAAGTATTGATATGATGAGAGACGGGCGGTCTTTGTTCTTAATCCCCGGCCGTATAAACCAGATACCCAGCGGTATAAGCAGCACGCCAATAATCACGCAGACTACGCCGAGGACGTTGCTGACTGTTTTTACCAGATCCATTTGTCAGCTATGTTAACAGGTCGCGGGCAAATTAGAAAGGGGTCCATCTGCAACACCTCGCAGGGGCGTATCTTTCCCGATAAATCGGGACGCCCTGGCTATAAAAATGTCATCACAAGGAGTGAAACGACTTGGTGATCTGCTGGCCTGTTCCATAACCAACCAGGAGATCCCGATTATATCGGGATGACATTATTGTACGACCGCAATACTACGCAGCGAGTATATTGTAGGGACTTCAAGTGCGCCCACCATCACCGATTGGATGCGCATTAAGGAAATCCAGGACCGCCCGCAGCAAAGGGAGAACGTTTTCGGGCGTAATCAAATTGTGACCCACACCCGGCATAATAAGCCACTTTGAACCTTTTATCGCATGATATACCTTCCATGCCAGTTCATTGGACATGAAAGCGTCTTCCTTGCCGCAGAGAACGAGCGTTGGGGCGGATATCTGCGAGCCCTTGTCGTGAATGTCGAACGCCAGGCAGGCACCCACGGCATGTACGAGGGCTGGAGCGAAGTTAATCTGAACGCAATATTGCTTCGAGTCCGCGATGGCCGAAGCATGGGCCAACTGAAATTCGGGAGTGACAACGAATTCCACAGCTTCATCGAAGAAGGCGGAAACTCCTCCACTAATCAGGGTTTTTCGAAGTTCCAACAGCCTTGTACGAAATCCACCCTCAGCACGTTCGAAGGTTGAAAGAAGCACAAGCGCACCGGTCCTGTCCGGATGGTCGAGCGCAAACAGCTGTGCAATGGCTGCGCCCATGGAAAGTCCCATCAGGTGAGCCCTGGAAATACCCAGTTGATCCATTAATCCTAAAAGGTCGTCGGAGAATTGGTGAACAGAATAAGGAGAATCCGGCTTACCTGAGTGCCCGTGCCCCCTGATATCAATCGCTATCGTACGATAATGAGAGGATACCTCCGGCAACAGGGGATTCCACAGATTCAGATCGTCCGACAGGCCGTGGAGAAGGACCAGGGGAAAGCCTTCGCCCATTTCCTGGTAGTTGATTTCAATCCCGTTTGCGGTGATCACAGGCAATTTTTATCTCCCCCGCTGTTAAGTTTATCAGAATTTCGGGATACAACAACTATGTCATCACAAGGAGTGAAACGACGTGGTGATCTAATGGCCTATTCAGTAACCAACCAGGAGATTGCCACGGGCCTTCGGCCCTCGTAAGGTATAAAACTTACAACTGATTAATATACCCGCAATGCGGGCATTGTACGTTGGGCTGATCGTAGCCTGGGGGCAGGCGCATGCCTGTGCCACAGTTTGCGCAGTTGAGCGACTTGTAGTTGTGCACCCGCCAGAGGGCGTCTGACGTCTCGCGTGAACGGTCGATCTGCTCCTGCACCTCACCCTCCTGGGCCCCTGCTGAGGCCTGCCTCAGCTCCACAGCAGCAACTCCAGCCAGCGCCGACGCAGGGATCATATTATCCTTCTTCACCTCTTTGTAAGAATCTTCATAGTCAGTATAGGAAGCCCCATGCATAGAGCGCAGGATTCGAATCCGGTCTTCAAGGGGAGGATGGGTTGCAAAGAGGTCCATGCCTGATGACTTACCCTTATAGAAAGGGTTGCTGATATACATGGGAGCAGTGGCCTTGTTGGCCGTTCTGACCTTGGTATCATTGTTCTCAAGCTTTTCCAGGGCCGAAGCCAGGCCATCGGGATAGCGAGTATACAGGGCGGACGACGCGTCGGCCAGGTACTCTCTCCTGCGGGACACTGCGAAATAGATAAGCTGGGCCATGATCGGCGCCAGTATCATCAATACCAGGCCGACCACCAGGATGATTATCATCACAATACCGCCCCCGCTGGATGAATTACTTCTTCTGCCTCCCACACCGCTGAAGAACATAATGCGGGTGGCGTACCATGACAGTATGACGATAGTACCCAGCAATATGCTGGCCAGCATCATCAGCCTGATATCCCGATTAGAGATATGCCCGATTTCATGGCCGATGACGCCCTGCAGCTCATCGCGGTTAAGCTTGTTCAACAGCCCCGATGTGATGGCGACTGCCGCATGATCGGGGTCACGACCGGTGGAGAAGGCATTCAGCGCGGGATCGTCGATGATGTAGATATCCGGCATCTTCTGCAGACCGGAGGCTATTTTCATCTCCTCGACCACGTTGTAGAGGCGGGGATGATCGTCCGGGCCGATTTTTTTAGCCCCTGACATGCCAAGTATGATACTGTCCCCCTGGAAGAGGGCTATCAGGTTCATAACGCCCCAGACCAGGGCTGCGATAATCAGGCCTAATAACGGGCTGTCTAAAAAGTAAAAGCCGATGAACCAGCCGATCAAGAGCAAAATAATGCCCATGGTGGTCACCAGGATCACCGATCTGATTTGGTTATCTCTGATCTGTTCCCACATGGACGGTTACTTGTTGTCCGGGCTGCTGCCGGTCTTAGCGGTGGGGAAACTTACCTTTGGCACATCCCTCTCCTCAGCCACCTTGACCTCAAAGAACTCGGCCTGCTGGAAATTGCCCATACCGGCAATGATGTTGGTAGGAAACATCTGGATCATATTGTTATATTTCAGTACGGTATCATTATAGAACTGGCGGGAGAAGCTGATCTTGTTCTCGGTAGAAGACAGCTCTTCCTGCAAAGCCAGGAAGTTCTCATTCGCTTTCAGCGTAGGATAGTTCTCCGCCACAGCAAACAACCGTGAGAGTGCGCCGCCCAACTCGCCTTCGGCTTTCGCCCTATCTGCAACACCGGCATTAGCCATCGACTGCGCCTGAGTGCGGGCATTGGTCACCGCTTCCAGCGTGCCGCGTTCATGCTCCATATAGCCCTTCACCGTCTCCATCAGGTTGGGGATCAGGTCGTGTCGCCGCTTGAGCTGGACGTCGATCTGCGCCCAGGCGTTCTTGGTCTGGTTCCGCGCACCGACCAGCCCGTTGTACATGCCAATGCCGATCAAGATGAGAATAACAACGATTACGATAATAACAATTGCAATGATCATCGGTTACCTCCGTAAAATATCACAAGCCTATTTAACTGCGTCTTTTTTCACACCCTCTTTGTGAGTAGCATGAAAAGCTTCTCCCAGGAAAGAAATCACGTCGGCGGATGCCTGCGTTCCCGGCTCTATCATTTCCTGCAAGACCTTCTGCAATTCTCCGGCGTCGAACCAGAGCCCATCGCCCTGCGGACAGCTATCAATTAACACCTTCGGCCCTTTGCCCAGCCAGGCCTTATCCATCTTCCGGCGGCAGATAGGACATTTCCGTTTGGCCTTTATGCCCTCAGCTTTATCGTGAGTAAGCAATTCGGCGCCGGACAGGTGCGCCCCTTCGGAATTCAAGACCGAAACCAGCAATTCCAGCTCCCGGTAATCCAGCCAGACTCCCGAGCACTTCATGCAATAATCGAACTCGATCCTGCGGTGTTCGAGTACCATCATAACGCTTTTATCTACCGGGCATTTCATGAATTCAATACCTCTGCCTCTTTATCTAATAATATAGTCTACGGATATGAAGGAAAATGTGCAAAGAGATCCATCCTTCCATTGAGTAAATACGGTTAAAACAAAGGCATCTGCAAAGTGCTTTTGATGGTGTGACAGTTGTGCAGCTAACTACAAATTAGAGCCAGTGGCTATTACTGTGTAATTTTCTGCTCAACAATTTGCGCATATTTTAAAGGATCACCCGTCTTATCCTGCTGAATAATGATCAATACAACTACATTATTCTGCCTGAATACCAGCACTTTATTATTGGCTAGGGTATCATTCAAGAAGCATTCATCGCCAATCGCTAGAGAAGACAGCGATAAACTGGCTGTAGTGGCAGGCCTTTGTGCGTCATATGCGTTTGTTGCAAGGGTAATTGAGCGGTATACTGCAACGATACAATGCACAACCGGGGCAAAAGAAGAACCTTCTGTAAAAATGACATGAGAAGATGATGTCACCCCTGTTGCTGACGGTGCGGCAGCGCTGCTCGCAGTCCATCCTGACCCCATATCAGTGAGATTCAGTGTCATTTGATATGCCTGTTTAGTAATCAGCGCACTGGAATCAAGCGAACCGGAGGGAAGCGGATTGGAAGATTGAGAAGGCGTCTGCGCAGGCGGTGTGGCAACCGGTGTCGCAGGAGGAGTCACGGCGGCAGGCGCAGGATTCGATACCGGGGCCGGCTGTTGTGTAACAGAAGGGGTAGTGACAGCCGGAGCCGTATTTTTCGGAGTAGTACTCTGTGGCGTGCTGGCTGCCGGAGTCTGACTGACTGGATTCTTCGTACCGGTATTCTGATTAGCGCCGGCAAAATAAGCCAGACAAATTATAATGCCGCATACCAGTATGGCAGCGGCTATATACCAGCCCAACATCGTTTTTTTCGGCTTTGGCTTATTAGCTACGGTCTCTTGCGAATTATCCTGCATACTATTTATATTATTTTGCATCACTCTTAGATACGATAATATGACAATCTGACAATTTATGCAAGTATCCGCCCATATTAGCGCAGTTGTCGGAGGAGAATTCCTTCAGGTACGCTCTCACAACCACAGTAGCAACTCAATGACATTTTGATCTGCAGAATTTTGGAAACCGGGCAAGATGTTATATTATGACCTGTTGTGGAGATACAAAAATCCGCGGCTGTTCACATAAAGGACCTGCGCAAGGTATACGTCGTCAGTCAGCAGGAGAGTGGGGCGAAGGCTGCACTGAAGGGGCTGGTCAAACGCCGCACCATAGATGTCCCGGCAGTTGACGGCATCTCCTTCGACCTGGCGCCCGGCGAGATAGTCGGGTTCCTCGGGCCTAATGGAGCGGGCAAGACCACCACGCTAAAAATGCTCTCAGGGCTGCTGCATCCCACATCAGGCGAAGTGAAGGTACTGGGTTATACCCCATGGAAGCGTGACAAGTCCTTCCTGCGGCAGATCACGCTGGTGATGGGGCAGCGCAACCAGCTCGTGTGGGACATCCCCGCCATACACTCGTTCGAACTGAACCGGGCCATTTACCGCGTACCGGCCGATATCTATCGCAGCACGCTCAAGGAATTGACTGATCTGCTGGAGTTGGAGCCGCTGCTGAATAAACCCGTGCGCAACCTCTCCCTGGGCGAACGCATGAAATGCGAGATCGCTGCCGCGCTGCTGCACCGTCCCAGCATGGTTTTCCTGGACGAGCCGACCATCGGGTTGGACGTCACCATGCAGCGGCGCATACGGTCCTTCATTGCCGAATACAACCGGCGCTTCGGCGCCACCGTTCTTTTAACCAGCCATTATATGGCGGACGTTGAAGCGCTCTGCCGCAGGGTAGTCGTCATCCATCACGGGCGGCTCCTGTTCGACGGCGACCTTTCGTCCCTGGTGCAGAAATTCACCGACCATAAGATCATCGTGGTACAGTTGGACGACTGCCAGGCCGACTTGAAAGAATACGGAGAGGTAGTATCCTGCGTGGACGACCACATCACCCTGCGAGTGCCCAAGTCGGAGACTGCGCAGGTCACAGAACGGCTGCTGGCCGACCTCCCGGTGATTGACTTATTAGTGGAAGACCCGCCGATCGAGGAGGTAATCGAGCGCGTATTCGCGCAGGAGAAGCCGTGAGAGCGCTGGCTGAGCTGTACGTGCAGCAATTCAAGACCACGATGGCTATGATGTTCCAGTACCGAGCCTCATTGTTAATCTGGATGATCGGACAGGTGCTTGAGCCCCTGATTTATCTGATAGTATGGTCGGTGGTTTCCACTACCGCAGGTGGCAGCGTGGGCAGCTACACCACGCGGGACTTCGCCGGCTACTTCGTGGTGCTGATGTTTGTCAACCAGTTCAGCTACACCTGGATAATGTACGAATTTGAGTACCGCATACGGGAGGGTTTACTCTCGTTTGCGCTGTTAAAACCGGTGCACCCGATACATTCGGACATAGCCGATAACGTGTCCTCAAAGCTGATAACGCTGCCGGCCATGACGCTCATTGCCATCGGGCTGGCGGCAGCCTTCCACGCCTCAATCTCACCTCAGCCCTGGGCAATATTAGTTTTCATTCCGGTATTATTAATGGCATTCATTGTGCGCTTCCTGCTGGAATGGACGCTGGCGCTGGTAGCCTTCTGGACCACGCGGGTCAGCGCAATCAACCAGACCTATTTTGTATTGATGCTGTTTCTCTCCGGGCAGATCGCACCCCTGACTCTCCTGCCTTATCCTTTGCAGATCATGGCCGACATACTGCCATTCCGCTGGATGATAGGCTTTCCGGTCGAGCTGTTAATGGGAAAACTAAGCCCGGTTGAAGCACTGATCGGCCTCGGCGCACAGGCAGCATGGATTCTTGCAGGCTTCGTACTGCTGAGGATCGTGTGGAAGGCAGGGACAAAAGTATATTCGGCGGTGGGCGCATGAACTTCTTCCGCCTGCTTGCTGCCTTCCTTACAGTAAGCGTCATGGGGGAATTTGCCTACCGGGTCAACTTCTTCGTGCAGTTATTCCAGACATTTCTCAGCCTGGTCGTATCGCTGGGCGGGCTGGCCGTGATCTTTTCTTACACCGACAAGCTGGGGGGCTGGGGACCCCAGGAGATACTGGCTCTGGTGGGTGTCTATTTCCTGGTGGGAGGAATAATCGGTATGGTCATCCAGCCGGGCATGGAAAGGCTTATCGAATCGGTACGCGACGGTACGCTAGATTTCACGCTGATTAAGCCAGAGGATACGCAGTTCATCGTCAGCATCGGCCGGATCGACATCTGGCGGCTGATTGATATTTTACTGGGGCTGGGCATTATGATTACTGCACTGACCGGGATGGGTGAGAAAGTGGGGCTGTGGCAGGCGGGGATGTTCCTGCTTATGCTGGCGGCAGGCGGTGTAATCATTTATTGCTTCTTCCTGATACTGGCCACGCTGTCGTTCTGGTTCGTGCGTATAGAAAACATATTGGTGATCTTCCAAAGCATGTATGAGGCCGGGCGATGGCCGGTGAGCCTGTATCCCGCATGGCTGCGGTACGGACTGACGTTCGTGGTGCCTATTGCCTTTGCCACCACAATTCCGGCCGAAGCGCTGACCGGGCGCCTCAACTGGGAAACGATGCTGGTG
>JBEKCL010000114.1:0-11091 GCA_050014895.1 Dehalococcoidia bacterium | reverse complement strand
TCAACAGCGTGTTCCACTACCTGCCGCTGCATCTCTCGGATATGGGCCGGCGTTTCGGCGGGCGACCGGGGGATTGCCCGGTGACCGAGCGGGTCAGCGACCAGTTGGTGCGCCTGCCATTCCACAATGCCCTAAGCGAGGCGGATCTGTCGAAAGTGGCGGAGGCGATCCAGGAATATGATTTCTAATATCTTGCCCGGCAAGGCTCGATCCCCCAAGAGTCCGGATGGAATCCCCAAGGAACCCTTACAGAACGGTAGCAGGCCGGGAATTACGACCCGATTTTCTTGCAAAAACCCGGGCGTTATTTGGGCGACCCTCAGGACCTGCCCCGGCCAGGCCGGGGACCACGGGGGAGGATAAATTCGTGATGGCTCTTCCGGGAGAGTTGGGGAAGCCATTGAACGGAAGTTTTTCATTCGTAACCAGCAGGAATAGGGAGCCCTCCAGGTGAAAGCGAAAACCCTGATCGGTTTCATATTGATAGTCCTGGTGGAAGGCATACTGGCCCAGGCAGCCCTGCTGAGCATGCAGTTCGATGCAGCCAGGGGCCATATTATTAACTATGCAGCCCTGCGGCTGGGATTGGCGGGAGTATTCTTTTTGATCCTGGCCGGCCTGCTGACTTTCGGCATGGGGTTGTTGTTTAATGCCAATTACCGACAACGCAGCATCGCAACGCTGGATAGGCGCCTGGTGGGGCCTAAAAAGCGCCTGTTCTTCCTCCAAGGCGCGCTCTTGCTTGCCAGTGCGTTCCTGTTCGAATGTTTCCTGCTAAGCTACCTGGCTTTCCCGATCCCAACGCGGCCGTTGTTCTTGTGGGCCAGCCTGACCAGTTTCGAGGCCTGGGTGGCGCTGCGGATCGGCTACGCCGAGACATACCGGGGGCGGCCCGCGCTGGCGGCGGGGTTGCGGGCACGCTGGCAGGCCTGGCTGCCGGAACAACGGAAAGCATTTGGCATCCTGGCCGCACTCGGCCTGCTCTATTTCCTGGCTTTCATTCCAATCAACCTGCTGCCGGATAAGAATGGACGGTTCGATACCAACCCGGATGAGGTGGTGCTGTACCCGGACGTGACCAAAGCGCTGGCAGCGCAGCCCACATTTGCGGCCACGGTGCAGAACGTGGTCGGAGGCTGGGGCTGGCAATATGGCTATCCCTACATGACGATATCGGCGGCGGTGCTGTTGATCCCGCGGGTGATCTTCGGGGACCAGTTTGCCAGCCACATGCAGCTCAATCTCTTCCTGTTGCGGCAGTTTGTGAGCGTCCTGCCTATGGAACTGGCGCTGCTGCTGGCGGTCTACCTGGTGACGCGCTTCAAATCGGTGTGGAGGTCGGCCGGGTTGTTCGGCTTCCTGCTGCTGGTGCCGGGCATCGTTAAATACAACCATCACTACTGGCATCCGGACGCTTTGATAGTACTGTGCACCGTATTGACCATTTATTTCCTGGAAAGGGATGACCTGCGGTTCGGGCGGAATTTCACCCTGGCAGCGGTCTTTTGCGGCCTGGCAACCGCCATCAAATTATGGGGGCTATTCTTTGTGGTGGCGATCGCCGGTTACCTGCTGGCAGGCCTGATCCGGAAAAAGATCGACTTCCGAAAATTCATCCTGGCGGGGGCGCTGTTCATCCTGGCAATGTTCGGGACGGTCATTTTTACCAGCCCGTCGCTGATGGCGCCTTACATCGCCAAAGTGGCATTCCGAGACTGGCTGCCGCGCCAGACAGCCCTGCTGAACGGCCCGGGGGTGAATTACGGCGGAATTTACGATACCGGCCTGATGAACTGGTTGAAATACTTCGGGTACCATTATATGAAGGGCTATTTCTTCTTCTTCGCGGTTTTCGCGCTGATCACGGGTTCTTTAATTGGAAGCAGGAAATATCTCAACCGGATCCTGCTGGCCTGGAGCGCGGTAACGGTCATTTTCCTGGCGTACTCGGTGGCCATGAAGAACTTCCAATACATGATGCCGGTGGTGATTCCTTTGTATTGCGGGGCGTTCCTGTTCCCCTCCATAACGGAAGGGAGCGCAATCATGCCGGGACTGGCTTTCCTGGAAAAACCGCTGAGCCGCAAGATCGTGTGGGGCGTGACGCTGGCGTTCGTTGCAAGCCAGTTCGTAATTAACCTGATCATTTTGTATTTATATGTGGTGAGGGGGAGGTAATCGGATCTTGGAACATGAAGATAATTCTTAAACACAAAGAACACAAAGGTGCACTAAGGCACACGACGAAGAAATTTTTATAGCCCATGTAGTATTTTTGGTTGGAAAATATTTCACATGACACTGGCAAGGCAGTCATGCTATAATTTCGGTTCCGGGGCCCGTGGCGCAGTGGTTAGCGCAGACGACTCATAATCGTTTGGTCGCAGGTCCGACTCCTGCCGGGCCCACCTTTGATACTAATTGGCTTGCGCAATTAATATTTGAGCTGAGACTACTAGAAAGGAGTGAGAATTATGGACGGATACGATGTCGCACAAATTTGCCAAAATGGGCACGTGATTAATAAACGCTCTAAATCCGAACCTGATAGGAATCAACAGCATTGTGACAAATGTGGAACTTCAACAATTACATTGTGCCCCAAATGTCAAAATCCTATTCGCGGCGCTTCTTTAGTAAAGTCCGGTTTTATGAGTAGTATTTACTCCGTGCCAAGTTTTTGTGAAAATTGTGGAAGTCCATTCCCTTGGACAGAATCAAGATTAAGAGCAGCACACGAACTCGCTAAAGGGTTAGATAACATAAACGAAGAAGATCGCATTATTCTTCAGACCAGTATTGACGATTTAGTAAGAGATACCCCCTCAAGCAATGTGGCAGTTTTACGATTCAAGAATATAATGCAAAAAGTTGGACCGCCTGTTGCATCTGCGTTTCGCGAGATATTAGTTGATGTTCTTTCAGAGACAATAAAGAAAACGCTCTTTCCATCCTAAGTAGTATTGGAACTAAATAATAAACTTTCATCTTCTTCTATCTTGATACGTTCCTAGAAGTTTTAGAAGCGGTTTTATCATAGCTTTAATTTCCTCAATGCCTTCTATTTCACTTGAAACTTTCTTTTGACCAAGTGTCGTAATTTGGCTTCTAACATCAATATTCGACAGAATCCCATAAACCCCATCAGTAATACTAATATTCGAGTGCATCAGATTCTGACTTACCGCTTTTAAAGCTTGAATGTCCCTTGCCATCTTCAAAGCATAAACCGCATGGCCATGCCTGAATTTATGGGGAGAGTGATAAGGCAAACCGATCTTATTTAGCCACTCTTTTAAATCCCTACATGCTATAGAAGCCCTGTATTCCCCAGGTCGCATTACACTTGGTATAATTTCTCCAGAATCAGGGGATAGTTGAGCAAACCAGTAACCGTTATTATGACAAGCACCTCTTACTTCCCTATCCCAGGAATTAACAACTTCAAGCAAATCAGGAATATTTAGCAGGAAAGTAGTAGCGTGTTTTTTGAATTTTGTTTTTACCCCCAATTTAGGCCACTGCTTGACGGCTAGACTGTCCATATCAACCGCAGATAATGGTAAGGATACAAACGCCCCGATTCTTACCCCTGAAAGGAACCAGAACACGGCAGAAGCCCTTATTCTTCTCTCTCCGACTGTAGTTACAGGTGCCTTAGCAATGGCCCTTATTTCTTCGAGTGTTACCGCTTCGTGCTCTTTTTCTTCAATAGTCATTCTTGGTGGTTGTAACGTATCCAGAAAGGCTTGAGTTAATATCGCATATCCTTTTTTTTGTACCTTTAGCCATTTCAAAAAACGGTAAGCTGACCTTATCACCTTTTGAACATATACAGGAGATAGTAACCCTTCTCCCCCATCCGCCCTAGCACCTAAGACATATTCGGGATATGTCGGACGGATTTTTATTACCTTATCGAATGTTATCTCATTAGCCCATTCCAATAAATGATGAAGCCTTGACTCTTCAAGACGTTGAGAACTCTTCGAGATATGATCTACCTCGTTCCTATACTTTAAGTATTCTCTAATAAGTTTCCAATTCGCCCGGTTTATCATTAGCGTCGTTTAGCGGTATCAATTATTCTCGGTATCTTTCGACCACATTTAGAGCAGTATCCAATCCAGTACAATAGACCACCCTTTTTTTCTTGAATTGGCTTTTCAAGCTTTACAACCCTTTTACAGGTCAGACAAAACCCTTCATCTTCTTTGACGGTAAATCTCGGATAGGTCGCCTCATACCATTCTCTAAACGCCTTGCCATTTATCCAAATATGCCGCCGATCATCTTTATCATGTGGACAGCCAGCAGGCAGATAAGCTCTATATACTTGCCTTTGAGTAAACCCGATTTCTTCGGCTAACTCTCTTGGCTTATAAAGCATATCTAACAGCTTCTCTAACCGCATTCGCTGCTTACCTCCCAAACGTCCACGAAGTAACATCTTTTCTTGTTCTTCCATAAAGTTATTTACCTTTTATCAATAGGCATAGCGGTAGCATCAAGGCGAAGCCCCCGCTATGCCTTCTTCTGGTTGCCCTGGCGTGCGTTCCGTCCTGTCGGGCGGTACACCGCCAGGACAACCAACTTTTCAAACTATTCGATTCGCTTGAAATAACCAATTTGGCGTACCTCGCTGCCCTTTCTGACTTGGACTTACAATTATTCTTTTTTTGTTCGTTTTAGTTAGTTTCCTGAATAAGTTTACAAGTCTGCCATGTTGGGAAGTTCTTTATTCCGCGGAGTGAGCTTTCAACTTCTCTGTAGCTTCCAGATACCACATGGGCTTAAATGCAGGCTGTTTATATCCTTTTACAGCCCTATACAAGATAACTTCACCACCTTTCGTGACATACTTGCAGAGATATTTAGCGACCTTGTCCTTATCATGAACAGGCACGATCTTACAGATACCCGCCATATGTCGCCACAATCCATTGACCGCTTCCCAATTAGTCGGTTGATCTACTAAAGCGTGCATATGCAACGCCCCCCTAGTCTGATATTCAAACGATAAAGCGTAACTAAAATAGCAATGTCCTACAATCCTTGTATAACTATTTCCATACAACTGCCTATTCAATGCCTGAACCAGTCTACGCCACTTAAATACACATTCATCTTTTGTTACTGCATGGGTACGGTCAGCTTCAGAGAATGTCAGAGTCCAGAAACTTAACCAAGTTGCAAAATGCTCTATATACTCAGCCCATTCTCTTCGCAATGAAGAATTGTCTAATGGAAGTAATTCATACATAATCAATTCCTTTGTACTTTGCGTCTCTAATGACATCATAAGGGCGAAGGTAGACGACTCAATGTAACAACAGGCAGAAATAATGTAGCAATAATCTACATCATTGTAACAAAATGCGACTATTTGTCAAGTGCTGAAATATGCTACAATATTGTCAGAATTGGCGACGGAGCCCATCATGTTCAGAAAACAAGAAGATGATTTAGTAAATCACTATATACGAGAACGAATCCGCCAGGTTAGAACCCTGGCCGGTGAATCTCAAGATGATTTGGCAAAAAAACTTGAGAAGTCGCGCGTGACAGTATCAGATATGGAAAGGGGAAGAGTAGCAGTAAGCGCGGCTGACCTGTCACTTATAGCTGCATACTACGAAAAACCAATTAGCTTTTTTTATCCCCCAAGAGTTACAGTAAGCAAAGACGAATTATCTCAGCTTGAAGAAGAGCTTATTATTCCCTTCTCTAGGTTACCCCCCACTCAACAAAGAATTGCAATTGAATATGTAAAACAACAATTAGACATTACGATAAAGGCTGCCAATCAAGAATTTGACGATCAGTATGCCGAATATAAGAGCAAGAAGGGAAAAACATCTAAGCTTTCAATAACAACTGTTAATTTAGAATCGGAAAAACTCAACCCTCCTAAAAACCAAGACTAGATCATTAATTTATCATGTTAAAATAATTGTACTTAGTTGTTACGCACAGATCGATACAGATGCAAATTTATAACCGCCTCGCTCTTTTGAAGCTCCAGGCATCGGCGAAAGGCTGAATTGCCGGATAGGTACCCGACCTGCTTTTCGTTTTTTCTTCGTGGAAAGCTTGAGCGACTGGCCTGCAATCGCACTTGCTAGGAACCCGCACCCATGGCCAGCAAAGACGAAAAAACGCCCATGCTGCTGCCGCTGCTGCTCCGGGCCCGCCATCCAAAAAGACCGGTCGGGGAGCATGGAGGCGCTTCCCCGCCTACCTTCTACCCCTCCCCTCACCCCAGGTGGGGAGACTAATCATTATGAGAAAACCGTATCCTCACCAAGGTACAGCCTAAAAACGTTTGGTTATGATAAAATACCCTTACCATAATCAATTTGATTTTAAATTGCTTATTTGCTAATGGGCCAAAAAAAAGGAGTAAAAATGACATCTAAATCTGACGAACTAATTTACAAAAATTCTAACACTTACAGGCTACATGCTGATAACCTCAGATGGACACTTCTTGGTGGTTATGCAGTTTTTCTAACTGCAATAGTTGGCTTTTCACATCCGCCGACAAATTCATTATCTATAAGCGATCCAAAAATAAGCTTTCTTGCATTCATTCTCTCCTTTTCTTACTTATGGATTCTTGCCATACAAAATTGGTTCTATAATCTTTTCGCTAGATGGGTACAAGATTGTGAAAGTTGCATCATCGAGAAAAGACCCTTACGAAGTCTAAAAACATTTGCTGATTCTATTGGACCCAGTGTCAGTCCATATCATCCCTCTTTCTTTCTTTCACAGCTCCTAGTAGGTTCTGTGGCATACTATTTTCTTACCATTACTTTAAAGAATGCAAATTTTCCTTGGCTCACGCAGCCTATCTTGAGCTTGGAATCATGGCTAGTATTCGTCATATGGCTGGTAGGCCTAATAATCTATTTTGCCATACTAAATGTTTTCTTCCTTAATTGGCAAGAGTGGGTATACGAACCAATAATCATGAGATTATCTAATCTTTACAAACCACTTGATAAGGAAATTGATGTAAAGTTAAACTAGCAATGGAAGGTCAAATTGTAGCCCAACTGGAGTAGAGCCTAAATACGTTTGGTCGCAGGTCCGACTCCTGCCGGGCCCACCTATATCTGGCAGTACGGAAGACCATATCCCCCATATATGGGGGTTTTTGGTAGGAAATTAATCTATAAAGAACATACGTTCTATCTATTGTTGCAGTCAAGTTGCAGTAAATTAGACGGGGGTCTGGTCCCGAGGAACGAGATGAGCTTGTGCTTTAAGCGGTGGTGAGTCTGGATAGGCTCACCACCGCCCTTCTTTCTCTCAATCTCGAAAGGGACAGGAAATGACAATTCTTACGATAGCCAATCAAAAAGGCGGTGTAGGAAAGACTACGACCGCTGTCACTCTCGCGCATGGCCTGGCCAAGGCTGGACAGAAAACCTTGCTGGTCGATCTCGATCCGCAGGGTCATGTGGCATTTGCACTGGGAGTCGATAAAGCGCCCGGGCTGTATCGACTGGTCGCAGAAGAAGAACCGCTCTCGAATGTCATCGTAACCACCCGGGAAAATCTCGATATCGTCCCGGGCGACAAGAAGACAGAAAAGGCCAAACGGGCCGTGGTGATCTCCAATTTTCCCACCGAGATCATCGGCCGCCTTTTCCGGAACGTTGGATACGATGTGGTCATCATCGACATGGCCCCTTCGTTGGATGTATTGCACGTCTCGGCGCTCATGGCCAGCGATTGGGTGCTCATTCCAACCAAGCTGGATGCCATGGCGATAGACGGCGTAAACGAAGTCCTGCGTTCGATGGGGGAAGTGGCGGAGCGCGGCCACCATCTGGGATACAGCATCCTCCCCACCTTTTTCGACCGCACCACCCGCGAAACGATGGTGCAGCTCAAGGCCCTGGTGCAAACTTTCAATGGTCATGTCTGGCCGCCCATCCCGCAGGATACAAAAGCCCGTGAAGCCCCGGCATATGGAAAGAGCTTATGGGAGTACTGTCCCCACTCCCCCGCTGTCATCGGCTACGATGGCAGTTACGAGAACGGATATTTCAGCACCATGCGACGAATTACGGAGGTCCTCTGTGGACAAATCGCTTGATCGCCAAACAGTGGTCGATCCCGCCGTGGCAGACATGCTCTCGGACATGGAAAAGAAAAGACGGATCTCAAGCCTCCCGAAGTCGAAGCAGGAGAAGGCCCGTAAAGATGCATCCCGGCACAAGGTCGGACTGGACCTGCCGCCCGAACTCCACGAGTCCCTGAGGACAATTGCGGAACGGGAACATATCTCCATCTCCGGCCTGGTGACCTTCTATCTCTACCGCGGATTGGTTGATCACGAAGCTGGCAAGGTCGAACTTTCACCATATAAACGGCTTTCCCGCTGCGCCCGTTTCGAATATGTTCTCGATCTCACCAAACTGGTTAAGTTGTGAACATACGCTACCCTTCTACGGTAGCGTATACGGTAGCGTAGTAATGAGCGTACGGTACCCTATAACGCTACCCTATACGGTAGCCCATCCCTCGCCAGGAAGCCCTCTAAGGCATCCGTTGACAAAATAGGAACAACAACACGGGCTGTGCAAATCGTAGGAAAACGGATATGACTCTCACTCCTGAACAAGCCTGGCAATCTGCCCTCGGCCAGCTCCAGATGGAAATGCCCAAAGCCTCCTTCGACACCTGGGTGCGTGATACGCGTCTGGTAACTTACGAGGATGGATTGTTCACCGTTGCTGTCCGCAATGCTTATGCTCGGGAATGGTTGGAGAGCCGCCTCTCCAGTACAGTCGCGCGCCTGTTGATGGGCATGATGAACAGGGATGTTTCTGTAACTTTTGTTGTCGCCCCTTCCACAGGGGATGACTTAGTTGAGGATGTGGCTTGTGCTGTGGAAGAAAAGGAAGATGACTCAGAAACCGCAGAAGTTGAAGTAATTCACCGGCTTGGTTATGACGAGGTAGTCAATCCTGAACGAATTGTAGCGATCCCCGGTTATTTCAGCCGGTTGGTTCCTGAGATTGGGGCGCGCAACGCCTGGTTGTATGTTGGCTGGCGCCAAGCGGTCTGGGATGGCCAAGGCCAGGACAGCGGTTCTAAACATAGGCGCGTGCCGGTCTGGAAGATCATCCGCTTCTCCGGTCTCAGCAGGCGAACCTTTTTCCGGGCGGTAGAAGAGCAAGCAACCTGGAAGGCGCTGAATGGGCTCGTGGAACGGACAGATGAACAACCACGCTGGGCCAGAGGGAAAGACCGGCAGGCTCACCGCCTGCCCAATCATTACACCGTCCACTTGACGCTGCCTCTTTCACGCGTAGATGCTTTCCATGTTCAGGATTGGCTGGAGGCTCGTCTTAGAGAGGGAGTACCCCTGCTGGATGCTCTTGGTCGGGCCAACGAAATACAGGAACTGGTCGGGGAATTGCTGCCTCCATTGGGAATAACTGCTCCGGATTCTTCAGCCTCTTTACAGACGGTGATGGAGATTGTTGGGTTGCTGGCAGGCGAAAAAGGGGAACTTCCGCCCGATCTGCGGGAGGCATCCGAAAATCTCCACCGGAAGATCGTTTCTGCTTTTGGGACAATTCTCCTTACGCACTATTTCCTTGAGACCGTCATCCCTAATTCGAAACTGACCGCGCCTCAGGCCTGGCTGGTCGCCTTGCTTCGGGACCGTTGTTATTACAACCGTGACACCGGGGAGGTACGAGAAGATGTGCTTGTGCGCGGAGGATATACGGAACTGGCGGACTGGTTGGGATTGAATCGGCCCAAGACGATCTGGGAATGGATCAGGGACGTATATGGGCCAGTCAGTGCTTTTCTATGCGTCCTGCCTGGCCAGGATCAAGACGATGTGGATTCCATGCGCCTGAGGGTGCGAATGGAGGAGCCGATCTTCGATGGCGCGAGTGGCACTATTAGGATGGCGTATTTGGCACCATCGGGTGGCGCGGATGACACTATTAGGAATGGCGCGAATGGCACTAATACGATGGCGGAAATGGCACCATTAGGTGGCGCGAATGGCACATTCGCATGGCGCGAATGGCACTGTTTAAAGCACTTAAACTCCTCACCAAACACACCCAAAAGAATCACTCCCACCACCAAAGACGGCCCGGCGGTAGCGGTTCCACCTTCCTGGGTTTTGCGGAAGATCCTTATACAATCTCGTGTCCACCCGAAGGTTATGAAAGAACTCCTGGAAAAAAACGCCTCTGTGCACGCGTTTGTATCGTGGCTACTTTACGCCTTTAGCCCGGCCGGGGAGGGGATTCAAAACCCATTATCTTACGCACTTGCCTCGCTCAGAGATAACCCAGATCGATGTCCAGGGGGTGCATACGACCGCCTGGCAGCCTTGCCTCCCGCGGAGTTTGTTCGACTCATCCATTGGTCTATAAATCGCGTTTCCAGAAAGTACGAACTCCAATCCACTTCCTCCGGGAATGAATTGTGGGAAAAGACGGTGGGAGCCTCAGAGCGCATTGCGATCCTACTGGCAATTCTCCTCGGCGAGCAAGAAACAACCGAAACCCTGGAACGGAAAGAAACCCAGATATACATGGATGATGGGAAGGCTCTGCAAGAGGTTGAAACCACCCGTACAAATCACAGTTGACAAGGAGCATATAAACATGAACCATGTTTTTTTAGTTGGAAACATATCCAGCGACATTTACTTCGACCACCTTCACATCAAAGAAACTATGCGGCCGTTCCTTCGACTATTCCTTTTCTGCCACCAACCAAGAGAAGTTAAGGGCCTGCGGGTCAATCTATGGGATGAAAAAGCAGATCTTTATTACCCCTATCTTCAACGCGGATCTCGGATTGCGGTGGTGGGGAATCTTATCAGCCGGGAATTCAAAGGATCGCTAAGCCATGAAGTGGAAGCACTCAAAAACCCAACCCCTTTCGACAGGCCCGCGACGCCCGTCGCGCAGCCGGCCGCCGATCCTGACAAACCCACCATGCACTGGCCCGGGGTGTACGAACTTTTGGTGTCGATGAGCGACCAGGACGTCTGGGACGGCCTCGACGGCTTGGATCTCCAGCAGCAAATGGAACTGG
>JBEKCL010000113.1:0-14076 GCA_050014895.1 Dehalococcoidia bacterium | reverse complement strand
GACCGAGCCTATGAAAAATGCTATGAGAGGCGAGTTACTGGATTTTTCCTCCATACCCTCTGCCATAATCCCAGAAGAACCAATGCACCCAGCCAAACTATCCGGTGAGGCACGTTCTGCTCTTCTAGCAAGATATCAAGTATTACGAAAGACCATCAGCGAACCAGTGGATTGGAGATCTCCTGTTTACGATGACATTTATTTCCAAGCAAGAAATTTGATGGATTCGGAGGATTCGGTTATTGAGTGTTTACCTTTTTTGGGCGATGTCACAATTCAAAGGGAAGCCGAAATATCAATTTCAGATCAACGTGAATAAGGACCTACACTGAATTGTTGGATATCATTAGCAAATACTATCTGAAGTTATCAGGCATTTATACGCAATGGTATCAACCAGGACAATTCTTCGATGCTCCAGCACTCCAGTTGATTAGTGATAAACCCATGCCTGTTTTAGCACCTAAATATGATGCAAAAACTAATAACTATAGCTATAATGTCACCACCTGTGACACAAATAATTTCAATCTGCCACAAATATCAATTTATCCCCTTAAAACTAAGTCTGATGAGCGGGTTGCCCTAGTCAAATGTAAAATGAGGCCTGTTGTTGTCTTATCACAAGCTGTGGACTGTTGGAAAGATAAAACACGCCGAAGCGAGGATTGCTTTTTAGTGGCACCTGTATATTCATTCAACGGCGGCACTCAAGGGAAGGTATCATATTCCCTGGATTTCATTGAAAGGGTGAAAAGCTACGTCTACAACACATTTTTCTATCTACCTGAGAGTACCTCTCCTTTCATCAGAGAAGGTTTCATCCGTTTTGATCGCATTCAGGTTATTCACAAACCTTGGCTGGAACACAAAACGGTCAAGTTGGAAGCAGAAGTAATCGATTGCCTGTATGCATGGCTATACTGCTATTTAGCATGGGGTGTTGTAAAAAGGAAGGATGATCTTCCTCCTCTATGTAATCTTATCTTAGAGTATCGTGATGCGAAGATGAAGACATTGGGCTTGCTTCCTTGATGAAACCTTCTCACAAGCACATATCCGATGCTGGTTTCAATCCAGTTCGCAGTACTTTAGTCAGCTTGGTCGCCCGATTGCCGTTTATCTAAGACCAAACGAGATATTTCCTAAGCAAGGGCAGGATATCTTGAATGTAATATGTTTGCGCTGATGATTTAAAGAATCCTATTGGAACTCAATCACGATGGCTATCGCAGCTGTTATTTCATCAAGAACCGGTGCTGGGACCACACCCAATTTTAAAGTAAAACGCTCATAGCTGACACACCGGAGTTGGAGTGCATCTGCAGCTGAGTCATGGTCAAGCCCATTACTAACGTCGGCAATAATCTTAACCATCCATTGAGAAATTGCGAATTTCTCTTGCCAACTAGTAAGTGGCACAACTAGCTTAGTCTTGAGAGGTTTGAAAGCATCAGAGCTTATTACAATTGCAGGACGGCTCTTCCTAATTTCGTCGCCTTTTACAGGGTCGAACTCTACACGCCATACTTCACCACGAACAGGAGATAAAGTGTACGGAAGAGGAGTACTGTTAATAGTCATTTATTACATCCTCAGACACCAGGTATTCCGCTTCTTTTTCATAATATTCGGATAACAGTTTTGCTTGTTGGGCAAGCAATAGTCTGCGTTTATCCACTGGCAACTTTAAGAAAGCGTGACGTTGCATTATATTTGTGGGTTCATCTACGTCTATGCTTGCACCCAGCAATCGCTCCGCTTCATCTCGGGTTATTGCACCTTCCCCAACCAAACGGGAAAGATTTCGACTAAGCCATTGGGGCCTTTCTCTTTCCATTTCATCTGGTTCATGCTTTTTCCATCCGCTCTTGCTAATGTATATACACCATCGTCTATAGTAGGAATCATTAATGATGCCGAGGTCTAGCATCCTGTGCAGCAATGCTTGCAAGCTAATTCCAAACTGCTTTTTCAGAATCAGGAGTTCTGATATGTGGATGTATGAACGTTTGGCACCAACTTCTTTGATCAATCTCTCGGCAGGCACTAGAAATGCAGATCCGAATCGAAAAGCTGCAACTTCTTCATCGAGGCTATCAGGGATATTCAACACTAAGTGTCCCAATTCGTGAGTTAAGTTAAGCCGCTGTCTTTCACCAGGAACGTCTTGCCTACTTACGATGGCTCCAGCTAATATGTTACCCGATGTATCGGAGCCTAATGCAGACAATCCATCGAACTTTTCGTCCGCGTCTATTGAAAGAACACACAACTGGTGTTCTTCAAAAGTCCCAACTACGTCACGAATAGGGCCTGAACCAAGTTCCCACAGGTTCCTCATGTGGCTCGCTTGCTTTTCCGAATCCTCGAGCGAGGAAATCTCAAGTGTGTTCCATGGCAGGACATTTGTTTTGGTTTGCCCAACTAACGTCTGGATACGAATCCGATCCTCTAAACATTGAGTGACTACGCTCTTTACCCTTGCTTTCTCTCGCTCTAGTAAAGACGTCGCTTTGCGATAAGCGACAAACTTAACGTTTATTTGCGGTGAGGAAAGGAAATAACTTGCCTTTACACCCAAAGCAACAGAAAGTCTGGTCAAGACTAAGGGAGATGGTTGAGCCTGATTCTGTTCATATTTTGACAAGGCTTGTTTTGTTACTATTCCCCCCATTTTTGCAGACAACGCATCAAGTGTTAGATTTCGGGCTAAGCGCAACTGAGTCAACCGCTCGCCGATCATAATAAATCCTCCTAGCTTCTAGTTGACAATTATATACATACTTGACACGTTTGTCAACTGAGGTCTATAATTAGCGAAATGGTTTGGTTAGGTCTTGTGGTGATTCGAGGAATCTATTTTGACCAATGATAACGATCCGCGACGGCCGAATAAATGTTGAGGTAGATTTTGCCGAAGCTAGACTATCCACGTTCAGGTTCTACCTAATATTTTGCACGATTCTAATCGCCGGGCTAGCGGCACTTCTAAGCACGAACCAAAAATGGTTAGCGATTTCTCTCAGCCTGCTGCTTTCGTTCTTGTCTTTCATTTACTGGAAAGTCGATGTCCGGCACAAACTCCTTATTAAATATGCGGAGCAAGCCCTAGAGTTTTTAGAGAAACAATTTCCCATACCAGAAGGAGAAAAACAGCCTCACGTTCTCCAGCTGTTCTACTCTGAAACTGAACGCGAGAAAGCTTATCGACGTTTTCCAAAGTACTTCAGTCCTAAAGCATACTTCAGCTATTCGACCAGTGTTAATTTAGTGTTTGGAATTTTCGGTTTAGGAGGCATCGTTGTAGCCGTCATATTAGCCATACCTTGGTGAGGAAGACTATGGATGTACTGCTAATTAATACCCCAATCTTCCGTACAAAATCAAACCCTGATTCAGAAGACAGTATCCCTCCAATCGGGATCGGATACATTTACACTCAACTAACCGTTTCTGGCTATGAGTGTCAATTTATTGACGCCGTTGTGGATGGTCTATTGCCATATGAGATTCTTAGAAAGATCAACGAATCTGATGCGCAGTATGTTGGTCTCAACGTTTTCAGCTCGAACTTAGGTATTGTCCGCTGTCTGGTAGAAAATGTAGCTTCACCCAAGAAATTTCTCCTCGGGGGTCCAGCAGTTCGTACCCTGATATCTGAAATTGAAAGTTGGAAGCCCAATGGAAGTGTTACAGTAGTAGCTGGCGACGCTGAGTTGATACTTCCAGCTATTATCAAGGACCCAACGCTAGCAGAAAAACGTTCTTCTACACTAAATATTGTGAATGTTACGGTTGGATCGCTTTTTTATCCTATCAACATTGACCTTCCACTCAATAGGTCAATCTTTAAGAACGAACCTGTCCGTAGGCCAGACCTGGGCGTAATCGAGTCACATATTATCGCAAGTCGAGGTTGTTTGTACAACTGTACGTTCTGTACGGCGGCCAGATTGCTGAATCCAAGAAGCGAACCTCGTTACAGAAGCTCTGATAGTTTATCAAAGGAAATTACGGCAATTCGTAAGTTACATCCCGAAACGAACTGCATCCGCGTGCTTGATGATCTTTTCCTGCGGGACCAATCCAGTATCGAACTCGCGGCCAGACTATTTCCAGAAAACCAATTATATTGGCGTAGTATGGCCCATGTCAATACCTTCCGTGATCTTCCTTCCAGCCAACTAGAAACGATAAAGAAATCTGGGTGCCATGAGTTGTTTATGGGTATTGAGTCTGGCAACGATAGCACCCTTAGGCATGTACGGAAACCGTTTACTGCAGATACGGCGTACAAAACAGTATGCCGCATTCTGGATGCTCAAATTTCAGTGAAATGCTATTTTATCATTGGTTTTCCTGGAGAAATCGAATCTGCAGCACAAGATACTGTTACTTTCGCCTCTCGGCTTCGAGAGTATGCTGACAAAATAGGCGTTCAACTCAGAATCAGCACGTTCCGGTTCAGACCGTATCACGGAACTGCTCTTTACGATGAGCTTGTTAAAGAAGGCAGGACTATCACCGAAATACAAAATCGGATTGATATTTCGGACACAGGCATAGTCAATCCTTATGATTGCAGCTCTGGAAATTACGCTCAGTACGATGAACATACCCTTAACAAATACATGATTCAGATGCAAGAACTCGATAGTTATCGTTACCTGAGTAACGTGAATGAACAGCCAGCATCCTGAAAATTTTAGCCGGTAATAGTATTGTCCCTGACAATTCATTGATCAGGTTTTCCTCGTATCGCTGGCAGTATAACATTGAATCCATTAACTTTATCTGTGGTGAAAGCGTAAACGTATCCGCTTGTGCAGAACAATACCTCAGCCCTTTCTAGAATAGGCCAGCGTCATCAGTTTCCTCTGGTTTTGTCACGATATGCGGACACTGCAAAGCCCTACATAGGACAGGCTTTACTTCGTAAAATTTAAGGCTTTTTGGCAAGGGATGTCCACGTGTCTTACCCAAGACTTGGAACATCTTCACCTGTTGGGATCCGGTCTGCCACAATCCAATCCAGACGATACTTCTCCTTTTCGATAGCGTTAAGCTTATTTATTAATCTGCTAGGGACGTCACGTTTTTAAAAATAGTTTCTATGTACCAACAGGTAGGAATAGAATACAAGAATAGAAGTTGACATATGGAAACTTAGGGTGTATGGTAAGCACCGTGGACAGTATACGAATACCGATTACTCTTTACAGCGTGGCTCAGGCGACAGCTTTCTTGGAGACGCTAGATATCAAGTGGTCTGATACTTGGCTGCGAAAGCGAATGAAAGATGAGAAGCTGGTAATGTACCGAGTCGGTAAATCGGACTTTGTTACTGAAGCGGATCTTTACAGACTGTCTCGGCTATCGAAATTGAAACTTGGTTCAAAACGGAAAGGACAAAGGTGAGAACAAATGTTGGCAATCGGCAATAAAACTGGCAGGAAGCCTTTGGTATATTTCGTTGGGCTATCGGCAAAACCAACGTGTGAACACCTTGATCCAGAAACTCGGACAGGGAACATTATCGCGCAAATTATACATGGCCTTCCTTCTGTAGAAGCTGTCAAAACTAATCTGGTAAAAATTCCTCCGATTGACCAGAAAGGTAACCTTCGCTACCCAAATCCAACTGAAATGCAGTCAGGCTGGAATGAATTACAAGATGAAATGAATCAAAGATGCCCTGATCTATTAGTAACATTGGGGCAGCAAGTTTCATTTTTTTTACGCTCACAAATGGGTGTTCAACCTGCAAAACCGCAATTATCTTCAGATTTCTCGTACAAATCGTATTTATCACAATCTCAATCTAATATTCTCTCCGTTCATCACCCATCGTTTATTTATGTCTATCGCAGAAAAGACATCGAGAGCTACGTTGAAAATGTGGTTCTATCAATATTGACTCTAATTATTAAGATTGATAATTGAGCATGATATTTGTTTTGTCCGGCAGAAAGAAATAATCTGCAATAGATAGGACTTCATCGGACAGTTTAGATTTGCGAGCATTGACATAATATTATGCACGTCCTATAGGAGGAAGAGGGGCAGGGGTGAGGGTGACCAACTACTTATAGAACGGTCTTAATTGCTGCATTATTAAAGAAGAAAGTATCCCCGAACTCTTTGGCCAGCACGGCGGCGGATTTGGGACCGGTGCAGTGCGAAGCGCCGAGTTTCTGTATATTTAGTCCCTTCAATGCTTTGACTGTCTCGCTCATCTGTTCCGGTCCGGCGCTGATCAGGTGAGTTCCGCCAATGACTGCATAAATACGGTCGACGCCCGTGATCTTTTGTGCGTGTTTAATATTATTAATCATGCCGCGATGGGCGCAGCCAAGCAGTAGGATAAGCCCTTTATCGGTCTTGATGATGACGCTCAGGTCGTCCGCAACACAGTCAGGGATATAGTTGTCTCCTTTCTGCACGTGCAGAATAGCGTCGATTTTTTCGAAGCTATTGCTGATCTCCACCTCGCCCGTGGTCATGATAGTTTCACTGATTTTAACCGGCTTACCGGTGAGGTTGAAACGTGCACCCAGCGCTTCCAGTTCAGCACGTGAAAACGGGACTCCTATATTTACGGGTTGCATGCCTTTAACGTAGAAGCGCTTCTGCTGGAAAATGTCCGGGTGGGCAATGATCTCCACGCCTGATGGCCTTTTACCTGCTTTTTGGACCAGTGTTAAAACGTCCTTCAATCCGCCGGTATGATCGTAATGTCCGTGGCTCAGCACGATTGCGTCAATGTCGCTGAGGTCGACGCTGAGTTTTTTGGCGTTCTCAATAAAGATGCCGGAAGGACCTGTATCGAAAAGTACCTTCTTCCCATCCGCTTCGATCAGCAGGCTTTGTCCCCATTCCGCAATAATGTTAGGCATGCCGGTTGTATTTTCAATCAGTGTTGTGATGGTTACTGTCATAATAAACTTCCTCCTCCGGTATCAATTCTACCTGCCGTCGAGCAAATCGGCGAGTTGCACCAGGTCGCGCAATGAGGCGGGGTCGTTGGATTTGCCTTCCCTGTCAAGGTGAAACGCACAGATGCCAGCTCCGGCGGGCTCAAGGAAATCGAATTGCCTGTTATCTCCTATATGCACGATCTGACGGGGTTCCACTCCCATCCGGCGGCATATGTTTTTATAGAAATCGGCTGTCTTGACCTGTTTAAAATCGGAGGTGGAGGAAAAGACGTCATTGAAGTGATGCTCTATATCACGCAGCAGGTGTTTTAAAAAAGGCCTCGGTGAACCGGAGGCCACGCTAAGCTTGTAATCCTTTGCCAGCCTGTTCAGGACTTCTTTGGTCTCAGGATAATAGACTACCCGGTCTTGTAGTTCTTCCATGGCTATATCGGCCCGGCCAAGGTCGAAACGTGTGAACCAGTATTGTACGTCGTACCATTCCAGGCACTGGTCGCCGACGCTGTCATATTCCTGCCTGATCCTTTTTGTGGCTTCATCAAGGTCCAGGCCGTATCTCCTGGCATAACGTTGAGGTATCATTTCGAACCAGATGGCCGCGCTGAAACCTGTGGTGACCATGGTCCCTTCAACGTCGAAAGAAATCACTTTGATATCATTTGTCTCAATGCTCATATCGATCTTAAATTGTAGCATCTCGGGCACAGTTCTTACAGGCGGAGCGGGTGTAATTTCGGAAACGTGTCAATCGGCGTTAAAATTAAGGTCAGTATGGAACTTAATGACCTGAATAGTCACCACTTCGAAACCGGCCCCATACGACCGCCCAGCGAAGCTTATTCACTGTTGATCAGGGCGACCCGCAACTGTCCCTGGAACCGCTGCCAGTTCTGCGTCACTTACAAGGGACAGAAATTCGAATTGCGCCCGGTTGAGGATGTGCTTGATGACATCCAGACGGCTAGCCGTATCCTGGAGAGTATGCAGGAAGTTTCTGTGAAGAATGGATATGCAGGCCGGGAGCGGGAAGTAGCTGCTTTTCTCTATAGCCAGGCTTACACGAATGATTGTGTCCGGCAAGTGGCACTGTGGCAGTGGGCCGGCGGTAATTCGGCATTTTTGCAGGATGCCAACAGCATTATCATGCGGACCCCTGACATGGTCAAAGTAGTTTCAACTCTCAAATCGACTTTCCCCGGGCTTAACAGGATTACTTCATATTGCCGGTCCAAGACTGCTGCTAAGAAACCCGTAGAGGAATTAAAGGAGATAAGAGAGGCCGGGCTTTCACGCATACATGTCGGGATGGAAAGCGGTTCCGATGCTGTGCTGAAGCTGACGGACAAAGGGATGACCTCTGACGATCACGTTAAAGGCGGCAGGAATATAAAAGAAGCAGGCATCGAGCTTTCCGAGTACTTTATGCCGGGTCTGGGGGGCAGGAGGCTTTCACCGGAGCATGCCGGGGATTCTGCGCGAGTATTGAGCGAGGTCAACCCCGACTTTATCCGGCTGCGCACGCTGAGCGTAATGGAAGGCATGCCCCTGTGGGAAAAGGTCAAGTCGGGGGAGCTTGAAGTGCAGGGTGAGGATGAGGTGGTGAAAGAGATAGGTGAATTTATCGAAAAGCTCGATTTCGACGGCGTATTGAAGAGCGATCATATTTTAAACCTTTTACCCGAAATTGAGGGCAAGTTCCCGGATGCTAGAGAGGCCTGTCTGAAGGCTGTAAACAGGTACCTGTCCATGCCGCTCAGGGACAGGCTGAATTTCCGGCTGGGCAGGCGGACGGGACTTTACGAGAACCTGAATGATATCTATGATGCAGCCAAGTACCAGAAGGTCGATGAAGCTATGGAACGTGTGGGCGCCGACAGTACCGAAAAGATGGATGAACTGATTAACCAACTCAAAGAGCACTTCATTTGAGAATGAGTTTATGTTAGTATATAGCGTTTTTATTGATAGGAAGAATTGCAGCCTCAGAGGTCTTTAGGGTTGGATCATTTTCCCTCCTTCATGAAGAATCCTGCTAATGCCATAAGCGCCGCCTCGCAGAGCAAAGGCGTGCAGGGCTATGTCTTCGACGGGGCGGACGGCAGCCAGATGGCTTTCTGGGAATGCGATTCGGATCTCATATCAGCGGAACATGTACATGACTTCGACGAGTACTTTATCGTGGCGCAAGGACTTTATACATTGATCATCGGGGATAAAAGAATTCCTATAGCTGCCAGCCAGGAATACTTTATCGCAAAAGGAGTTCCTCATGCGGGCGAGGCCAAAGCCGGTACGCGTACGATCCACGCCTTTGGCGGTGTGAGAGCAAAACGAAAAAACTAAAGGCCATATTCAACCAAAATGAAAAATCGGCGTTATATACATAAATGTCTTTAAGGAGAGAAATGAAAAAGCTTTTCAGTATAGTACTTGCCATTGTTTCACTGCTCTTGATTATGCCGGGCTGCAGCGGCGGGACGGTATTGCATCCTGTGAAGGGTGAATTTATAGAAGGCCAGTTGGGCGACACTGCACAGACGCTTAATTGGATCGTGGCAACGGATGCGGGAGCATCCAGGCGGTTTGCCAGCTTCATAGTGGACCCGCTGGGTGTTTACGACAACGATTTCAAACTGAATTTGCGGTGCCTGGCAAAGGAGATAGAAGTATCAGCGGACGGCCTGACCTATACGGCTACTATAAGAAATGATCTTAAGTGGACAGACGGGTCAAAGGTGACTGCTGAAGATTATGTCTTTACTCTGAAAAACCTTATGTTCGCAGATTGGCTGCAATATGAAAATCTAACCAAGTGGCAGGAGACGGTTGATGGGAAAACTGCTTTAGTAGCACCGGAAGTCGTCGACGAAACCACGTTTAAGATCGTGCGCAAGACCGTAGACCCGGACTTTATCTACACGTTGTATGAGCTTATGCCGTATCCTAAAACGATAGCTATCCATTACGAAAATAAAACCGATGCTTTTACATCAGCGCCCGAGTTCGCCAATTTGAATTACAGCGGAAACCTGGGTCCCTATAAGCCGGTTGCCTGGTCCACCAGCGAAGGATTCGTCGTTAGACGTAACCCTGATTATTACCTGGGCAAAGAGACCGGCGCTCCCTATTTTGAAAAATACACTATCAAACAGTATGGCTTGCAGTCCATGTTGACTGAAGCGCTTAGCCAGGGGAAGGTATCTTATGGGTATATAGAACCGCAAGATGCCAATTCCATGAGGGCCCAGGGCAACACCAATGTATATACCATCCCCACCGGTTACTATGTATACGTGGCTTTTAACCAGCGGGATAACGGATGGGAAGGTCTGAAAGATGCACGCGTCAGACAGGCCATCTCAATGATGATAAATAAGCCTGCTATTGTCCAGACAATGTATTTGGGCTATGCCGATCCTGCTTTCACCTTCATACCGCCTTATTCGCCCTGGTATAACAGCAGTGTTGTTAAGGATTACGGCATGGACCCGGGCAGGGACCAGCAAACGGCGATTGATCTGATTAAAAGCGCCGGTTACACCCAGAAAGAAATAGACGGACAGATGAAGTTTGTCGACAAAGACGGCAATCCCATAAAGCTGACTTTCCTGATTGATATGGGCAGTGACTTTGAACAGAACCTGGCCGTTCTCATCAGGCAGTGTCTTTTAAATATTGGCCTGGATATCAATCCCAAGTTCTCAACGCGTGAAGTTGTTTTCGGGGACGGCCTTATGAATAAGGTGCCGGGAAGCGATCAGACACCTGCTTTCAACAATGGGCCCAAAGCAGTGAGTAAGCAGCCCTGGGACCTGGTCATACTTTCATCCCATGCTAATCCGCTTGCTCTGGAGGGAAGCCAGGAATTTTTCACATCGACGGGCAAATTCAACCTGTTTGGCTATTTTGATCCCAAGGTGGACGCGCTCTATAAAAGCGTCCAATCCGTCGAAGGTATAAATCAGGAAAGCCGGAAAAAAATCTACAGCGACCTGGCGCAGACTATTTCAGAAGCCCAGCCTGTGGATTTCCTGGTTTTCTATAAAGACAATTATGTGTTCGATAAAAATGTTAAAGGCATAGAACCCGGAATAAACGTATTGTATAACTTCCAGTTCTGGTATTTAGAATAGATTCTTATTATCAGTGAGGTGATCACGTGTCCAGTAATAATAGAATAAGTATATTTGCCCTGTTAATGACAGCGGTTTTGGTCTTAACGGGGATGGCTGGATGCGCAGCCGCACCTGTCACAAAAGGCGACTTTATAGAAGGTGACATAGCAGGCGGCGAAGCCGAGACGCTGAACTGGATACTGGCGGCGGATGCGTCATCCTTTGGCTATGTTGGCTACACGCTGGAATCGCTGATCTCATATGACAACCAGTTTAATATAAAGTTACGCTGCCTGGCGAAGGATATTGAGGTCTCGCCCGATGGACTGGTTTATACCATTACCATCAGGCCTGATCTGAAATGGAGCGACGGGTCGCAGGTGACGTCCGATGACTATGTGTACACTTTGAAAAACCTGATGTTTTCCACCTGGTTGAACTACAACTATAAGGAAGATTGGCAGGAAGAGGTAGACGGGAAAAATGTTTTCGTAACTCCCCAGGTGGTTAATACCACCACGTTTACGGTAACCCGCCAAACGGTCCAGCCGGAGTTTATCTACACGCTTTACGGGCTCATACCCTACCCCAAGTATATTGCCGTTAAGTACGAAGGCAATGTGGACGCCTTTACCCAGGCCAAGGAATTCAACGACCTTTCGTATACGGGCAACCTGGGGCCCTATAAGTTTAAGGAATGGCTGAAGAACGACAAGTTCGTGGTAGAGAAAAACCCCGACTATTTCCTGGGGAAGGAAAACGGAGGGGCGCCGTTTTTCCAGGATTATATCGTCAAGCTATTCGGTACATCAGCGGTGATGCAGTCAGCGCTGGAGGCCGGTGATATAACCTATTGCGGAATTGAACCGCAGAATGTAGCTAAATATAAGAGCAATGACAAGCTTAATGTCTATACGGTCCCGACCACCGGCTATGGTCTCATCGCCTATAATGAGCGTGCCAACGGTTGGGAGGGCCTGCGCGACAAACAGGTCAGACAGGCCATCTCAATGGCCATAGATAAAGATACCATTGTGAAAAAGATATACCTGGGCTTTGCTGAGCCTGCCTACAGCTTTATTCCTTCCAGCTCACCCTGGTACAGCGACAATACCGTTCTCAAACTGGGCATTGCCCCGCTGAACAGCAAAGATAAGGCGATGGAGATGCTCAAAGCAGCCGGGTATCAATATCAAACTGACGGCGAAAAAAATATCCTTATCGGTAAAGATGGCAAGCCGGTCAAATTGACGCTGGTGACATCCTCGCAGGGCAGTGACACTATAGAATCACTTTCTCTTCTAATTAAACAGGAACTTGCTGCTATCGGCATTGAGGTTGAGGTCAAATGGATCCAGTGGCCTACGCTGCTGAGGCAGTACATGATGAATAAGGTCCCCGGAAGCTCTCAGGAAGCGAGGTATAATAACGGTCCTGATGCTGTGAGTGAAAATGCCTGGGACATGACACTGATGGGACATAATACGGATCCCCTGGCTCCTTCCGGCAGCAGGGTATTCTATGCAAGTGACGGAGGCTTGAATTCGTTCGGTTTCTTCAACAGCGATGTCGACGCGCTTTTCAAGAAAATTAGATCCAAAGATGGGCTGAACAAGGACGACCGTGCAAAGATGTATGGAGAACTTGCCCGGCTTATATCGGAAGAGCAGCCGGTTGATTTTATCACCTATGGAAGGGGCAACCGCGGCTTCCAAAAGGATGTGAAAGGCATAGAGCCCGGCATCAACATGGGATATAATTACTTTCTGTGGCGCTTCGAGTAACCAGTTGCTTGAAGATATATTGCACTGTTACTGCGGTGCTGCACTGAATTAGGTTATGCGCAGCTATATCATCAAGCGTCTGATCTACAGCGTCATTATTGCCTGGGGCATTCTGACCATTACCTTCATCTTGCTGAGAGTCGGGCCTTCCTCCCCGGTAGACCGTTACATCCTTAATATTGCTTCCAGGGGCCAGGATGTTGAGTCGGTCAAGCAGGCCATCGAGTCAAAGTACGGCCTCAATAAGCCCCTGTACGAGCAGTACTCCGATTATATGGGGAACCTGCTGCAGGGAAAATGGGGATGGTCGTTCAGCAGTTCACAACCTGTGCTGGACCTCATTGGATCGCATTGGATTTACTCCTTCCAGTTGATCTTGCTGGCAACGATACTGGCCATTGTAATTGGCGTGGGTTTGGGCATGCTGGCGGCTGTGAAGCGGAATACGAAGGTCGATTATGCCATATCCATATTCTCATTTATTGGGATATCCCTGCCCGGATTCTGGCTAGGCCTGATGTTGATACTGGTTTTTGCAGTGCAGTTGGGTTGGTTTAAAACCTTTTATGATACGAGCTACCCGATATTGTCCCTGCAGAATCTCAGGCAATTGATCTTGCCGGTGCTGACCCTGGCGATCGGAGAGCTGGCTGGCTACGTCAGGTATACACGCTCGGCCATGCTGGATAACCTGCGCAAGGAGTTTGTCACAACTGCACGCGCCAAGGGGTTGCCGGAACGGACGGTGATTGGCAAACATGTGCTGAGCAATGCAGTGCTGCCGCTGGTAACCATTATAATGTTCGACCTGGGCAGCGTGGTTTTCGGCGGGGCCTATTTGACAGAGATCGTATTTGGGATACCCGGTCTTGGCCAGGTCTCTTTCAACGCCATCTTCTCAAATGACTATGCCGTCGTAATTGCCGTAACGCTTATCGGCACTTTCCTTGTACTCTTTATTAACCTGGCGACTGATATTATTTACACGTATCTCGATCCGAGGATCAGGTATGACTGAAATGAGACCTGTACCGGCGCAGCGGGCCGGCGAAAAATTCCACGGCAGCCGAAGGTTGGCGCTTTATTACTGGGACAGGCTTAAGAGAAACAAGCTGTCACTGGTGGGGATGGGCTTCATTATTTTACTGGTACTGGTGGGAGTTTTTGGACCGCTATTCAGCACGGACCCGAAACACACTGACTTTAATATGGCCAACCTACCTCCTCTAGGCGCTT
>JBEKCL010000112.1:0-11203 GCA_050014895.1 Dehalococcoidia bacterium | reverse complement strand
ATGCCGCTTTCGTTCAACTTGATAGCTTCAGGGTTGCTCTTGTAGCCCTGAGGTGCAAGCTGGCAAGCGGAGAACAGAGTGATGGCGCATATCAGCATTGCACCAAAACATAGTGCATAGGAGATGCGGACGTTTTTATTTGCGTAGATGGTCATGAGTAATCCCTATTAAACAGCAATTAGTATCCTCTTGATATCCGAATTGACTTAGAAGAAATTATAGCATAGCCACCCATTTATCTAAGTAGAAAAACTGGGTGATGCCCTTTTTGTGCAGTGCTAAATCGTTGGAAGTCCGACTGCATCCAGCCTGATTCCACCAGTATCTGGAGATCGTCACCATTGGGTGATAGTGTGCGCTATATTCGGCGTCGGTAATTTCTGCCAGGCAGTTTCTTTGCTTGAGTCGAACATGTACACTTTGACCTGGACAGTTACGAGAATTCCTGTCTAATGCTATGCTGGTAACAATTCAAGGGAGTTTAAAGGCCAGTAGCTTAGGCGAAGGGCCCAGTCCCACAGGAAATAAAATGACATCGCCTGCGGCAGCTGGCCAGCCGTTTATGCCCCCTATGGCATGATAAGTCCATGCTATTTCACCGGTCTTTGTATTCAAGGCATATATGGATCCATCCAATGTGGAGGTGAATACGAGGTCATTGACTACCGTTGCGGCTCCGCAATCAACCGAGTCGAAATTCGTTGTCCAGACAGGCTTTCCACCATTGACGTCCAGAGCAATCATGGCCCCTTTGCCTTTCTTAATATCATAGGTGGACTCAACAAAGTCAGTGGGTGTGTAATCGCCCGGGGAGTCTACCAGAGGCAAAAATAGTCTGCCGTCGGCCAGTGCCGCGGGAGTCAGAATGCCGCCATCCGGGCCGGGCGAGACCCGGGTAATTCCCTCCGGTAATTTGGTCAGTTCGTCGTTCTGGTGATTACCTACAGGGGTCTGCCATATGATTTCACCGCTTTTTCGGTCGAAGGCATACACTATGGACAGCTTGCCCGATCCGATGACCACGTCTGTCTGCGTGCCATTCGCGCTGACTGTGGCCAATATCGGCGAGTCCTGGAAATCAAGGTCAAACAGATCGTGTGGTTTTACCTGTTTATACCAGAGTAGCTTGCCCGTGTTCGCATCCAGCGCAATCATGCTGTCCGTGTACAGGTTGGGACCGGGCCGGCTGCTGCCTGCCGGATATTGCTCTGTGCCCGGGGTCGGCGCCGGATTAGCCGTGCCCCAATACATAATGCCGGTTTTTACATCTATGGCTGGGGGATACCAGGCCCCACCGCCGCTGTTGACCTGCGGGTTGCCCCAAATATCTTTTGAGTCTACTGTGTCGAATTGCCACCTGATTTGTCCGGTTTGCTGATCGAGAGCGTAGAGTGTGCCGATACCTCCACCCGTGTAGAAGTCTCCATTGGTAGTGCCGGGTACGGTGGAAACATAGACTAGGCCGTTGAAGACCGTGGGCTGAATATCTATCCCTTTGGCGGCCTTGTCCGACAAATTATCAGACCACAACTCCTTCCCGCTTGCCATGCTCAACGCCGCAACTTCATAATGACCTTTGATTACAAAAAGTTTATCCCAACCCACCGCTGGGCCGTTTGGCCCAAAGCAGTCCAGATCATATTCCTTTTTCCAGAGCAGATTACCTTTTTGCAGACCAATGGCGTAGACATTGCTTTTTAAGTCCTGCATATAGACCGTGCTGGACGCTATGATCGGATTTGAGGCAGCACCACCCCATTCCCCGATGCCAGAAATATCAACCGACCACGCCAATCCCAGCTTTGAGACATTACTGGAGTTGATTGTCGAAGTCATGTTTGTCCTAGTGTTGCCATAGTCGTGATTGGCGGACGGCCATGCAATTGCGTTGCTCTGGATTTCCGGAGGCACGACATCAGGGGTCACACCACAGCCGTATGCTGCACTCGCTATCAGCAAAAGAAATATCAACAGTTTGCCGGTGCAGTTGGAAATCTTTGACCCAGTCTTAACCATAGCTACTTAACCCCCTATTCGCATCAACCATATTATACGGGCGCATGCAGTGCAGGTCATCTGATCATTGCAAGCATAAACGTCAGTGAAAGAGTTTTATCTATCGTACATTTATATTACTATAAGACAGTAATGAACCTCTATATCTGAGTGCTCCCCGAAAAGCCATCACCATTCGGTCATAGCGTGCGCTATATTTGGTGTCCAGTGGGTTTTCTGTCCATGATGTGACTCCTTGAATTATTTAATCAATATGGGACTAATGGATCATTATCCTTATACCTTACGGGCCTGTTGCCGCAATAAATAGCGACGCATTATGAGATGACCGCATGAAAACCGCAAAGTATTTCTCAAAAAACCAGAGAGGTATGACCGGCCTCGAGACCGCTATTATTTTGATAGCCTTTGTTACCGTGGCGGCAGTCTTTGGCTATGCAATACTGAGCGCCGGTCTCTTTTCGGCAGAGAGGGGCAAGGAAACCATCTATGCCGGCCTCAACGAAGCCCAGAGCAACCTCGAGCTTTCCGGCTCGGTCATAGCCATGGCCGATAACGCCACCCCTACTCAGGTTGGCAAAATCAAATTCACGGTTAAGAATGCCATAGCAGGCAACCCCATCGACATGACTCCCAACGGCGTAGATCCCCGCAGCGTTGACCAGACAGGCAAGAATAAATGCATCATCAGCCTGGCGACCCATGACGACTACTTCAATAACGTGGCGTGGACTTTTGCCCCTATCGGGCATGACAATGGCAACAACCTGCTGGAAACCGGCGAGCAGTTTGAGATCACCATTGATGTCAGCGGTGTCAATGTCTGCATGAACGACAGCGGTCGCATCCTGAGCCTTGGAGCTCTCGTCTGCGGCCCGAACCTCGGAGATCTTCTCTTCGGTGGTGGCAACTCCCACGTAGGTCCGACTCTACAGGCCAATGATACATTCACCCTGCAGGTCAAGCCGTCCGTGGGAGCCAGCATCACTATCCTGAGGACTTTGCCTCCCGCTATCGGACCGGTGATGGACCTGGACCTCATGACGAGCTTTGGCAATACCGGTACTGGCATTGGAGGTGGCGGTGGCGGCAGCACCCAGCAAGCTATCTCGGTCAGCCCGCTTACTCTTGGGTTCGGTTCAGTACTGGTAAGTCAAACTAGTACTGCGCAGCCGGTGACCGTTTCCAATACAGGCACAGCTAACCTTGCGGTCGGTGTAATCACTCTGGGCGGCGCCAATGCCAACCAATTCGCCATATCCAGCGATACTGCATCAAACCAGACGATTGCTCCAGGGACGTCCAGAATAGTAAATGTAACCTTTAACCCCACATCTACAGGTGCAAAGTCCGCTGACCTTTCAATACCGTCAAATGACCCTGTAAACAATCCCGTAACAGTAGCTCTGAGCGGGGACGGGACACCGCCTCTCACATGCACAAAAGTACTAGCATACTGGTCTGGCCATCCCAACCTGGATGCTCTTGATTTGTTCTTAGACAACACTGGAACAAGCTCAGCCAATATCAGCCCATCAGGCGTTACCATTGCTGTAGACGGCGGTGCCGCTGTGGTCCCCAGTTGGTGGGTCGCTGGAGGTTACGCGAACCCATTTGCACCGGGGGAAACCTGCGTCATAATACTCGACCTTTCTACATCTCCGATTGTTCCGCTCGGGCATACGGTCACACTGACTATAACACCCGACGGTGGGACTGCGGTCACCGTGACGAAGACGGTACCCGGCTCTTTGAACAACGGCTTTACTCAACTGCCCTAGACGTTGCGGCTTACAGCCAGCCTGCAGCCCTAACGGCGGCATAGAGGATGCCCCTGGCTGCCATTCCGCCCTTTGATATCCGCAGAGCACACCTTGTTGGCCATGAGTTTGAAACCGATTTAAGTGGAATGGTGGGCCATTGTTAATCTGGAAGTTAACAAACCTTTAGCGATAAAAGCTGGCAGAGCAGAGGGTTCGGGAACTGTCCAATGTGGTTACCGTTTTAGCTTCATGGTGGACCATAGTGGATTTGAACCAGTTAGACTTTCGTCTTGCCGTTTTCAGGACGGCTCCATTAAACTGAGAGCATCTCTTATTAGCCAGCTCTTTGTATGAAGAGCCGTCACCATCCGGTGATAGTGTTCGCTGTACTGCCGGGACTGCACCTTGTACCCTGCACCGCATTTCACGGTTGCCCGTGCGTATTGTAATCACAATAACTAGACGTGAGATTGCTATTGCAAGCCGATAACCAATACACCGTCGGTCAGGGAGTTTCCGGGAACGAAACCGAAGATTGTTTCTGCAGATTGGCTACCTCGTCAAGTCTATCCTCGTCGGGAACGGCCTGTCGGACCAGCATCACGCCCCTTATAGTCGGAGAAGTCACTACCTGAGCATTATCCGGATTCGAATATTTCATGCCCTTCGTGATCAGCAGAATCTTGACCGGGTTGGATTTGACCTGTGCATCGTTGATAACAAAAAAATTGTCACTGTTATTGGCATAGTACGAGACGGACCAATAATGGTCCACCGGTACCGGCGCAGTGAATAATATGGGTCCCTTGCTCAGATCATACGCCATATTCGAGAAATACATATCGGCATTAGGCCTCGCGACATCTCTACTGGCGGATGTATTCCGGCCTGTATGGGTCAGTACATTTATCTCGTGATTCGCCATGTAGGCATTCATTATCACATAGGGCAGTACAACCAGTGTTACCACGTGGACTACTATGGCCAGAACCAGGGTCGCCAGGATAGACCACAGAATCCATTTCCGCTTCATTTGCAGCCCTCCTTGATTATTTGCGGTAATACAACCTTGCCGGGGTTACTATGCACAGATGGGCCGGGGTTGTATAACCTGAGTGAGAGGGAGAACCCGGGCTGGTCTCCCAGGGGCAACCACGCGCCGGAATGCCGCGTTTTGGACACATACACCGTGTAGACTCCGTTGGAATCAGGAGTCAGGTTGTTCATGCTGTACGAGTAACATTCGACATTTGGAATAAGCAACTCGTCCGCGCCGTATGCCGTGATGCTCCACCAGCGGGCATCGGGTGCCTTCCCTTCGATTCTGTACGTGCAATCGGCATTGAGTAGACCCCCGTCGCTGTCCTTTAATGCGGTGTAGTAGATAGTCTCGGATTGGCTAAGCGCAAGCAGTCCATGAACAGCGATAGCTGCCCTCAAATACGGATCGGCCTTCTCGTTACCAATCGCAAGATTCGTTTGCCACGGCCCGTTGTTGACAAATCCAGCAAGGGCGACTGCATCAAAACCCAGAACAGCTGAGCCGATGCCGAGTCCGAAACCTAATACCAGAATTGCTAAAACTACCAGAACAACCTTTACCGACCTCTTCATTTTTCCTCCAGCAGTTCTCGTTTGTGGATACCATTTAGGTACCATCAGTGAACATCCACTCATGCACATTATATAACTTACTGCCCTGGCTAGATATTTAGCTCATATTATGGGAGAAGCGGACGCCTTTATCACCTTCTCTGTCTACTGTGCAACTTTAGTCCGTCATACAACCCTAAGATGGCAACAGTAAACCTCTACGGGTGCAATTACCTCTGATGTCGAAAGGCGTTGAGTCCACGAGTACATGGAGGTCCATCACCATTCGGTCATAGTGTGCGCTGTCCAAACCCGCAACCAAGGCATGAGCGAGGCCGCATAGCCCATTGAAAGGCCAGATCGCGACGGAGCGTGCTGAACACGGAAATCAAGCTCTGCGTGGGTTGTTGTCGCCTCAACCGCCGGACTGCAAGAACGTCCCAATAAACGTCCGGAGGTAATACAAAGCGTAGGTAACTGTGCCGATTGAGGCGGCCACTTGCACCAAGAACTTCGCATCTACTAACGTCGGATTGAATTTCTCAGCTTTTCTTTCCATGTAAACAAGGGCTTGCAGATGGTGCATGCGTCTCAGCACATCCTCTAGTGAGGCACCCTCTGGAACTGCGATGGCTTGCGACATCTGCTCGCTGATATCCGCCAACGCTTTGTCCTTCTCTTTACTCAGAAACCTATTCATGAAGATTTGCGGCACAGCGATGGTCAAGACAACCACTATCGCCAGAAGTATAAGTGGTACAAGGTCCATGAGCCCCAAGGTAATCGCATGACCAGAAACGTATCTCAACGTCACTGGCAGCATCCCAGTGAGGAGAAGTGGCAACGCCACGCTGATGCACGTTACCCAAATGAGGCTATTGAAGGGCTGTAGCACCACTTTTGCTCCTCGCAGCACAAAATCCTCTTTCAGGTCCAGAGTCTTGCCCAATTCGTGAAACAGTCTGCCCAACCCAACCAATGCGATGGATGTGGCCCCTCCCATAAAATACCAGGTCAGCGGAGTCACCAGGAAAGTCACGTACTGCACGCTTCGATTACCCAACTGCCCCACCAACTGTGGTTGAAATGCGGAATGCAAGATGCCATAAAGAATTGGAATGACTACCCACGCCACGGCGAATGGCCAAAAGCCACACATTAGTAAATCAGGCGCACTGTCCCAGAAGGCCCTAGACTCTGCCTCAGAATTGGTAAGCCATGGTTTCACAGCTGCCTCCAGCCCGGCTAAGGCTTGGCGCACATAGGTAATAGTGAAAGAGCCGAACGCAGGAAGGATAAGTACAATGATATGTCGGATGTCGAGGATGCCCCGAAGTCGCTCGCCGCTGGCAATAGTGATCAAGGAGTCGATGGCAAGTAAAGCCAGGAATAGCGCAATGGATAGAAGCCAGGGAGGAACCGATACGCGTGACACGATTAAGTCAATCCAAAGCCAGGGTGTGCGGGACATGATACGACTTGTACGCCTAACCCGTGCACTGCCAGGCATGGCTTTAGGCTTTTCCTGCATGCCTATGCCTCATCATTGACCTAAACCAGCTATAGCTTGTCTTCAAAATCATACTTGTCACACCTTATGTATTATTATTAAACGTGTCAAGTAGCTGTCTTTCTGCTGACCACTGAAGTGATCTATGACAGCTCGGCAATTTATGAATGCATTGTTCACCAAAACGTGACAAACAGAACATATATGGCAAAATTCTTGATTGCAGGTTCGCTAACAGCGAACGGTTCTGCAACTATCTTGCAAGTCCTCTATTAGCTTTAATCATCAACTAAATACTATTATACAATTATATCGATATAGTCAAATTGTTCATATTCTTGGGCAATGAATATCATTAATTGTCCGTTGCTCGGTCGGCTTCCCATCATGGACACGATCCAGCCATAGTGTGCGCTATATTCAGCGTCGATGAAGTTCTTCATTAGGGTTGCCCGGCGCCGTACAACTACCGTCGAATAAACACCGGCATCACTGTTCCGCTGTAGATATAGCTACGTCGAGGGTCAGGGGTATGCATTGTCAAGGTAACAACGATGAAGTCTGGCTCAAATCCCACGTTCAGAAAAAAGGAGAATAGAGATGAACGGAAACTCAGGTACAGGATTTTTATCCGGGTTGATATTGGGAGCTATTGTCGGCGCAGCAGTTGCTTTGCTGTATGCGCCACAATCAGGACCTGAAACCAGGCAGCTTGCGAAAGAAAAGGCCTTATAGATCAAGAAAAAGGCCGGCAAGGCGGTCTGTTGTATTAACAAATCTGCAGATTCCTCTGTTAAAGGGGAAGATTAGAAAGACCGGCTTTACAGGCTGTCTAATAAGTGGCCTTTCTGAAGCTAAGAGCCGGTCGGACACACGATCGAGGTGTGGACTTTTTAGACAGCCTGTTTAGCCCCTCTTATAAAAAAGATTCCCATCTCCCTTGGGAGAGGGGTCAGGGGGTTAATAAATCCCTTAGAGACTAAAATTTAACCGACTTGGAATTATTGTCTGGCCGTTCTATTATTACACTTATATGAAATACAGACCGTTTGGAAAGAAGATGGACTGGCAGGGGTCGGCCCTGGGCTTCGGGGCCATGCGCCTGCCGCAAAACTCGCCCAACCCCGCTGATGTCAATGAATCCGAATCCATCAAGATGATGCGCTACTGCATAGACAACGGCGTCAATTACGTGGATACCGCTTACCCCTACCATGCAGGAAAAAGCGAGGTAGTGGTAGGCAATGCGTTAAAAGACGGTTACCGTGAGAAGGTCAAACTTGCCACCAAGCTGCCTTCGTGGGCCGTTCAGACGGCGGCCGACTTCGACAAATACCTGGATGAGCAGCTTAAACGCCTGCAGACGAACACCATCGACTTCTACCTTCTGCACGGGCTGAATAAACAATACTGGCCGAAGCTGCGCAAACTTAAGGTATTCGAATTGGCGGAAAAAGCCATGGCGGACGGCCGGATCGGCAAGCTGGGGTTCTCATTCCACGATGATCTCGCACTGTTCAAAGAGATCGTGGATGCCTATGACAACTGGACCTTCTGCCAGGTGCAATACAACTACCTGGATACGGCCTTCCAGGCCGGCACGAAAGGCGTCCGCTATGCGGCAGGCAAAGGCCTGGCCATAGTGGTCATGGAGCCGCTGAAGGGCGGGGCCCTGGCCAAGCAGCCGCCGGAGCGCGTTGGCAAAATATGGGACGAGGCAAAAAACAAGCGCAGCCCGGCAGAATGGGCGCTGCTCTGGACATGGGAACAATCGGATGTATCGGTAGTCTTAAGCGGTATGAGCACATTCGACCAGGTCAAAGAAAATGTCGCCGTTGCTGGCAGGTCCGGGCCGGGAGCGCTGACGCCATCCGAGTTCAAGCTTATTACGCGGGCCAGGAGCGCGTTTAAAAAGCTCAGGCCCATTCCGTGCACAAGCTGCGGCTATTGCCAACCATGCAAACAGGGCGTGGACATTCCGCGCATCTTCGAGTTTTATAACAACGGCATCATGCATGAAGACATGAAGAGGGCAAGTTTTTACTACAACTTCCCCATAGCCATGAATCCCAACCAGCGGGCAGACAAGTGCATAGACTGTGGGGAATGCGAGGATGCCTGCCCCCAGAAGATCCCCATCGCCCAATGGCTCAAAAAAGTCCACGCGGAGCTGATGCCGAAGTAAGATACCTACTACAAAATGACGTTCATCGGGATGTCTACGTGGTCATATAGATATAAAATAACCATAAAGTTGCAGCTACAAATCCTTATCCGTGCGAAATGTAGTTACAACAATGGAACGTGAAATTGCACTTGCAAAAAACAGCCTCACAGATCATTGATAGTATCCTTAATTGGAGAAAGCGGCTTTTTAGGCAGTTATTGGAATTTGTCTATTAGAATTTTGAATATTACTTTTGCAGTTTCTGCAATTCTGCTCCCGCCCTCGCCCTCAGCAGATCATCGTCTGAAAGGCTAAGCGTGGTATTGAAATCGGCAATTGCAAGGTCGGTCTTTCCCGTGGCCTCATAAACAAGGCCCCTGTTGTAATAAGATGGAGCATCCGATGGGGCTATCTGGACCGCCTTGTTAGCATCTTCAAGGGCCAGGTCAGGTTTATCCGTTGCCAGGTAGATCTGGCTCCTGGTACAGAAAGGCCTTGGGTCCGATGGGTCCAATTCTATCGACTTGTTGGCATCAGCCAGCGCCTGCTCATATTTCTGGTTCTTGTAATATGAGTATGCCCGCTCCGTATAGGCCGGGGCGAAATCCGGCTTGAGCGACAGCGCCTTGTTCAAATCAAGCAGTCCTATGCTGAATTGCCACTGGTTATTGTGAAAACGCCCGATTTCATAGTGGGCACGGTAATAATTCGGGGCGATCTCAACCGCCTTGAATAAATCCGCTAATGTATAGGTGGTGAGCCGCTTGGTTTTATAAAACCAGGCACGGCCGATATAAGCATCTGCCAATTGTTGCTTGAGTGTGTCATCCGCAGGTGAGGCTGTCAGTGCAGCCCGTCCGTCTTCAATTGCCTTATCGTAGTCCTCCGCCCGCAATAACAGGCTGATGTTATCAGTGCCGGACTGAACGGGTTGTGGACTGCCACTCGATGCTGAATCCTCGATAGCTGCTGCAATCGTTGAATTGGCGGTAACCGTAGATGCGTTGCCCCGGGGAGTTTCTATTGCAACGCCGCCGGGACGGGAAACGCATGCTGTGCAAAGGCCGGTGAATGCCGTCAGCGCAACGGCACAGATAATCGATTTGGATATCGTGTATTTCATATTAATTTTCCTATCACTTGACCATAAGCTCCGGCCGATACTGTGTTTAATTACATTGGACCGGAACAGCCCTACTATTATAAGTGTAAATTGGTGCAAGAATAAAATATTAGAAGTCCGGCTCCTTGGCGAGCGCGGCTAATAAAGAGGCAATACTCCACAGGGGGGCAATTTGATCTATTCCACGGCTTAATATTATTAACTAAATTAATAAGATATTAACAATTGTCCTGTAGAATTTTCATTATAAAAATAGGTAAATGAGGTAAAACGATTATGACGAAAAAAATACTGAAATACATGTTTCTTTTTCTGGCCTTTGTCGCTGTGGTAACTGTCGTTTCGCAGGGCTGCAGCAGCCAGTCATCGACATCGACACCTACAACCACCCAACCTTCAACTACCCAATCAGGGCAGCAATCTTCGCAGCCGGCAGGCAACGGACAGTCCAGGGGCCAGCGTGACCCCAATTTTATAAAAAACGTACTGGCTAAAGTGGCCGATAAACTGGGCGTTTCAGCGGACTCGGTGACCCAGGCTTATCAACAGGCGCAGTCCTCCATGACTCCTCCTACCCCACCCACAACGACTACACAGGATGGACAAAGCCAGAATCCACCTTCTGCTCAGGGGCAGGGCAGACCCTCTGGCTCGGATAACAGGACCGCCCGCATGTCAGCCCTTATGGACAAGATGTCTGCGACATTGAATATCCCGGTGGATAAACTCACCACCGCCTGGCAGGCAGCTATGACTGAGCTAAGGCCGAGCAGGACCAGCAATACTCCTCAACAATAGAAGCCCGATCCAGCAACCATAAACTACATGCTGCCCGGTAATTAATCACCGGGCAGCATGTTTTCATTCCAGTAGTTCCTAATTGACAAACAACAAACTAAACACCCGTTAATAAGATACAAATAATAGTGCTGTAATATTTCTTTCAATAAGATCAGCAGGTGATAACTTGGATGTTAAAACAGATATTAAAATATATGTTTATCTACCTGGCGTTCATAGTAGCTATGACT
>JBEKCL010000111.1:0-11290 GCA_050014895.1 Dehalococcoidia bacterium | reverse complement strand
GTCATTCGCTATTGCCGTTACAGATGCATATCCCAATGGAGCCATCTTCCCTAAAGATCCGTGAGGATGCTCTTTATTATACTGCTGCCGCCGCTGAGCGTAACGCCCGGCTGGCTCTCTTAATACTTGTCCTTAAGTGATAATTGCGTAAAATAATTCCAACTATTGTTTATTTGAGCGATTGAACCAAAGCTCTGGTAATCATGGCCCACTCCTCTGAGTCACCCTCTGCGCCATTGTGAATGACAATGGCATTGCGTGACGGGCTGATATAGATTATCTGACCGTAATGACCGAGCGCGGCATAATCGTAGCTGCCGTCCTGGTTGTGCATCCCCCACCAATGATATTTATAGTATCCGCCCATATCTTTCCATGCAGGGTCGCTTTTCATGGGGCGTGTATCGGACGGGTCCGGTGAAGTGGCTTCCTTTACCCAATCTGCCGGTACTATCTGTTTGCCATTCCAGTTGCCATTGTTCAGGAACAGCCTGCCGAACTTGGCGAAATCGATCGACCTGGCGTTGATGCCCCCGCCCATTTGCTCGAGGTCGCCCTCGCTGTAAAGGCTCCAGGTGGCGGGGTATTCCATGCCCAGAGGTTTCCAGATTTTCTCTTCTAAATAGGCTGACGGCGTTTTATGCGTGGTGCGCTCCAGGATGATACCTTCCAGTTGCGGGTAGCCGTCGTGATAGTAGAAGTAAGCTCCGATAAGATCAGGTCCAGCTTTGAATTCCAGGGCGTGTTTACGCATATCAGGGATGTAATAGAGTATCGCTTCATCGAAGAAGGGTTCGAGTAGATCGATGTTGGTGGGATTGACGGTAAAGGGTATGCCCGAATTCATCAGCATGAGGTCGCGGATAGTCATTTTATCCAGTCCGCGTCCTTTTAATTCGGGCAGATAAGTGATGATGGGGTCATTGATACTATGTATGCTGCCATCCTCTACTGCCAGTCCGACCAGTGTGGATGTAAAAGACTTGGCTGCCGAGAAAGACCTGTTGATGGAATCACGCGTGTATCCGTTGAAATATTTTTCATAGAGTATCTGATCGTCTTTAATAATGATCAACGAAGTTGTTTTGGTCTTTACCAAGTAATTTTCAAAGTCATCAATCTGGGTAGCCTTACCGGCAAATGAATATGTAAGCTTGCCGAGAGTTAGTGTTTGTTCTGCATTGGCAAAATTGAAGGCTGGAGCCTGGTTCATTATGTTGCGATAAGGAAAGATACGTTTATAATCAGTTATTTTGGGTGCGCCATATGCAGCAATGCGGTAAGCGTATGTCGATCCGAACATGGCTGCCATTGCGCCCAGCCATACTGCCAGCAGAAGTATGGGAACGCCGATAATCACGACCAGGATGATCGAAATGATTTTGATACGCTTTTTCACTGCATCCTTCATTAGATTATTCCTCCCTCGTCTGAATTTGATAAAGGATAATGAATTTTATCCATTATAATTAATTGAGGGATCACCTTCAACGTTCATTTTTGAAACTGCACCTCTTGTTGGTTTGGTCTTGGCCAATTCTGCATTTGCTGAAATTATACATTCTTTACCTTTGCATTTGCAGCATTAATAAATATATAGATGTTTGTGGATTGCACTTTCTGACGGATTGTTCAACTCCAGCTATACGTCCACGTAAACATCCCGATGTTTGTACTACTCAAGCTCCATCTTCAGCAAAACAACCGTATAAGGCTTCCATAGGGATACCGTAAAATAAATCTCTTTTCCGTTGCTGCCGAAATTGTCAGGCATGATATAGCCGCCATAACAAGTTCCCCACCCTGGCTGCATCCAGGATGCCGAAGTAGCGCATGGGTAGAATTGTGTTGGTGCTGAATACGGTCCATAAGGATGCTCCGCAGAAAAAAGCATGAACGAAGAGTTGTCATTTTGGTAATTCTTGAACATCAGATAGTTTTTCCCGAGCTTATAATTTCTTACCAAAGAGATCTCTCCTGCTTTTACATCCTCCATTCCAGCCAAGGGTTTTGCACGATTTATATTTTCGGACCAGATTGGTTCGTTGTTCGCGCCCAATCCTACCAAGTAACGATAGGCATTTTGATTTTCTATCTCACCAGGGTTCACATAAGCTAAATAGACCGGCGACGTGCGGTATTTACCAGTGATCGCCATAAAGATGGCTGGCTGGCCATTAAGCTCACCCAATACTGGTGACGTGTTAACATGTTTTTCGTTGACTGGCCATGAGAAAACCTCTACAAATTTGCCGCTCTCATTTTTAAAAAGAACCCCATGTGCATCCGTAGCATCTGGCCCTCCCCAATGGTCCACGCGCATCGCATAAATATAAAGCCTACCGTTAACTTCTATGGCACCGGCTGGTACGGTGGACTCGTCGCCGGGCTGACGTTTCGATGTAAGAGGCTGATAATATTTTCCGTCAGGATTTGTCTTCCAGAAAGTTTTGCTGCAGTCAAATGGCGTTTCTGCCTGCAAAACAGCGCTCCCTCCCTCAGCTGTTTTATCGCCATTAACATCACCGAACAAAAACCAGCAACTTTTCTGGCTCGGTACCGACACGGGTATGCCCAGGTCGGTCCCTTTTATGCCGACAGCATGCGCCTTGCTACCTTCGAGCTCACAAACGTATTGCAGTGTGGCTGGTGCAGGGTGAACGCTTTTGTTGGGAGAGGTGATATTCGGCACTGTTGGCGCAGTTGCAGCAGTTGCAGATTGACCTGTCGACGATGGCTGCGTATTCATATTGAAACAGCCAGTCAACCCCAATAATAGCATTGCCGATATTGAGACCATGATTAAACAGAGCCTGGTATTCATTCAAAATCTCCTTTTGATTTTACGATTATTTAAATACTAACCGTGAATAACAGAGCTTATTTTAAGCTGACCCCACCCACATTATAGTCCATTACATAGTAAGAGTTTCTAGGTTTTTGAGGGCATGCAAAAGTGATGTTTGAGTAATCGGTCCAACCAACACTATGACCTGATGGGGGAGATCAAACAGGATCGAATTCTGCCTTAACCACTAAGACCTTTTGCTTATAGTACCCCGAAAGGAAATTATTTACCACTATCTGTGTGGAATTTCAAATCAATACAGATGGAGCCGGGGGTATCAACAGGTAGAATCTTAAGTACTTTGACTTGACTTTTGGTCTGAGCATATAGCAGGCATTAATGTATGTACCTGATTCGCCGCAGCACTTGGGACATTCGAAATGGGCATCTTAGATACTCTGGATAAGTAGGCAACGGAGAACAGAAGGCTTTCAATCACGATCCGGTGATAGTGTGCGCTATATATGCCCGCACCTCCTTCTCATTTCACGGTTGCCCGTGTCGAATGTATTTACAACAATTGAACGTGAGATTGCGCTGGTAATGAGCAGCTATTAACGAAATATCCACTATGTGTTCGAATCCCCTCACTCGACCAATGATGCCGTATATTCCTCTCATGGCGTCGACGGTAACACAATAAGGTTTACACCTGAAGGGAAGAAGGTCATGGTAAGGATATTTCTTTCTAATGAGTATACGTAACGTCTACCTGACATCTAGGCTTTTTTGCGCCGCGGGGAAGACGTCCAGCATGACGTAGACCTGCACTCTTGCCGGCAATTTGGTTGCGGCAGGGATGGTCAGTGTCACAGTCTTCAGGTTTCCATCCGTGTCGGGTTTTGTGGAGAGGTTAGCCAGGTAGTCCATGTAAACGGCCTCGTTTTTATCAGGATCGACAAGCAGCAGCGCAGCGCGGTGCGCTTTTATTGGATAGGAGGCGCCCGGGTCCAGGGAAAATTCGGCCGCTACCTGTCCGGCGGCTTTCCCATCCGACGACTGGAAGTCGATTTTAGTTACGTGTATCCCCTGCGGGGCATGGTTGGCGGGCCCATCGTATAGGCGCGTAACGTACGTACCGGAGACGAGCAATTTTTGGTACCAGTTATTGGCAAGGCCGGCGATTACCATGTACGGCCCGAATGTGGGTATGCCGAGCGTGTCAGTATCTGCAAACGCGGCCGGGTATGATGTGACGCCGCCAGCGTCCAACTGTCCCCTCAGTTCAAAGAGATTGAAAGGTATCTTGATGCCGGTAATGGCCATGGGGAAGTCCTGGTTCCGCATTATGAAATCGGGACCCTGGTAACGTCCATTCAACGGAATGGTGAAATCACTGGATGGATCAGGGACCAGCCGACCGTCATTATCGTGCCTGGCGCCAATAGCCCAGAGTATGAACTTGCCACGACCGCTGGAATCCGGGGCAGTCACGGCCACAGGTCCTACCAGCCAATCAATATAGTCGAAACCAATCTGGTTGAGGCTGGGCAGCATAGTAGGAATAGGCGCTGCCAGACGTGTCCATTCCAACCCGGTTACTTGATCGCTGGAAACACTGAGAGGTACTCCCCCAGCAGTTGAGGTCGAGCGGAAACTGTATTGCCCCTGGAAGCTGCCAGCTTCCGATCCGCCCAGCGTCATATTCCCAATTCTCAAACCATCGATATAGTATTTACCGCGGATACGCAATTTATAGTCCTGACCCGGCGCAAGAAAGTCCCCCGGCCGGATGTAAATATAATGCCCGTCTGCAGAGTGGTCTACAACCAGAGGGACAGCCGGCTCAATTTCTGCCACCAGGGAGTCACGAGGGCAGCCGACAGGACTATCGCATAGCCGGGCATTTACCGTCTGTCCTCCTTTGCGGACGACAAGCCGCAGGGTCAGCATGGCCGAAGTTGGCAGCGTGTCAGGGAACTGTCCCTGGGTATTGCCACCCGGAGTGACGTAGTAAAGCCCAGTGAAGTCATCCGGGAAAGCCTGCGTGGATGCGCAACGGGCGTCATTAGCGTTGAGGCAATAGTCGTAAGGAATGTACCATAGCTGGCCGTGCTCGCCTCCTATGTAGATGCCGGTCTTTCCCAGGGCGGGAGAGCCATTAAGGTCATTGCGGTCACGAAGTTCGGGCACTGTAGAAGTAGTATCAAATGCCCAGCGCAGTTTGCCATCCGAGTCCAGTGCGTAGAGCTTCCCATTGCCGCAGCCGAAATAAATGATCCTACCGCTGCCGGAGGGCGCAAGCCCGATAACCGGCGAGGAACGTATAACGTCGCCCGTGTCGTATTTCCAGAGGAGCGAGCCATCGGGCCTGAGGGCGTATAATGTTCCGTCCGCTGAGCCGAAATAAATAGCCGTAGTATTGCCGGAATCATCGGAATCCAGGGCAGCCGACGCGTAAATATGGTCTGCGGTACCGAATTTCCATTTGACCGAACCTGTCTTCGGGTCGAGAGCGTACATATTGCTATCAAAGGAGCCCATATAGACAGTCCCGTCCGACCCAACTGCCGCTGAAGCCGCAATAAATCCCAGTGTACGAGTACGCCACAGCTCCTTACCATCCGGCTTCACTCCGCGTATATAAGTATCAAGGGAGCCCCAATAAATAGTGCCATCCGCGCCGAAAGCGGCCTGAGACCAGTTGTTACTGGCAGTCTCATAAGTCCATTTGAGCGTGCCGTCGGGATTGATAGCGTAGTAATTGAAATTAGTGTTACCGGCATAGAGAGTACCGTCAGGCCCGACAGCCACATTTCCCTCGAACCAGCGATTATAGCTGACACCCGGCCGCAGTTGGGCTTCATAGACCCAGACCTGGCGTTGTTCCAGTGGCACGTCATCGGTGCGGAAGCGGTACATCTTACCGTCCCCGGAGATAAACGTTATGGTTGAATAACCTCTGGACGGATCAAAAGCGCCCAATGCACCTGCGGAATCGATGATCTCGCCCGTCTCGTATTTCCACTTCAAAGTGCCATCGGCGTTCAGCGCATAGAAAAAGTGATCGGCCGAACCGGCGTAAACAGTGCCATGATCATCGATTACCGGCGTGGAAAATATGCCCTTGCCCGTCTGGTACATCCACGGTTTGTCACCGGCATAGGCGGCCCTGATCGGGCTGAAGCCGGTGCTGCGTGAATCATGGCGAAAAGTAGGCCAGGGCGATCCGGACAGGGTGGGAGCAGTGTTGCTCACATTGATCGGCGTTTGGGCGGGCTGAACAGGAGTAACCGGTTGGCAGGCCGCGGCTATGAGAGAAAGCAGAATTACCCCCAGGACAACAATGGCCATCCATCTATTCATAGTATTCCTCCATCTTCTCCGACGATCAATCTGAGCAAGTTTACGCAAGTCCTAATTGAAGTATGACATGATAGTGTGCAAGAGTATTCTGACTTGCACTTCCATGGGCACACTCATGCCCTTAGGTGCGGTCAGTGCGGGTTGGAAACTCACTGTATCCGAGAGCGGTGTTTCACTGCTGCTGCTGTCCACGGCGGAGACAGCGGCATAATAAGTAGTCCCGAGAACAAAGCCGACGCCGCTGCTGAACTCTTTGACTGCGAGGGTCGATTCATGACCATCCTGCACATATACCTGGCTGAGCTTAGTTTTATCGAGGCCGCAGTATACGCGATAAGAAGAGGCGTCTGCCTTCGGTTTCTCCCAGTGAAAATAAACGCTGCCATCGCCATAGGCGGCCAGAAATCCCTGCGGGGTCTGCAACTCGACCGGTTTATCAGGGCATCCCAGCATGCCTGGCGTTACCGTCAAAGGAGGATGAGCATAGGCTATTAGTTGGTCGTGTATGTCAGCAGGCAGGTCCCTGCCGTCAAAAAAACTCACCATGAGGGAGAAGTTTGACGTATGTCCACTGAAAGTGCAGGCTGAAGTCTTGTACTGGTCGCCGGAGGCGAGAGCCATCAGGTAACCATCTCCATATCCCCAGCTAGGCTGTACGTACTGTTTGCCGAAATACGTGCCGAAGGGGGCGAGCTTAAGGCTGAAGCCTGTGGATGGATCGTAGTCAACTTTCAACGGGCAGAAGGCGAAGTTGGAAAGTAGCGACGTATTCATGGCCACTGCCAGTCCGCCTTTTTCACCGGCTACGGCAACGTACTCGGCGGTTATATGATTATTAACGTTAGCCAGTGCCAGATCCTGAGGGGATTGTTTGAAATAATCGACCAGATAGCTTGATTCCACGCCCAGAAAGTTCCGCTTGATCACCTTGAAGGGAGTGTCTTTGGTGGCGCCCTGTGCAAAAATTATTTCAGCGGGCGCTACTTCCTGCCATTTGGAGTCATAACGGCGCGAAAGGGCGGCATTATCTGGCTTGAAGATATCGTTACGCGGCGTATCAGGATACGTCACATTTGCATCTAAAAATACGGCAGGCACGCCTTCAACCAGCACCAGGCGGTAATCAACCGCGCCACCTATAACTCCCTGAGCAGGCAGACTGAAGCTGCCCTTGAGCCGTAAGGCCGCCACGCCGTTCGAGCCATCGCTTTCCACGGTAGTTTCCAATTTGTCCGGCCGGTACCATTTCCCGCCATAATTGACGGCGGGCAAGAGACTATCAGCATCGAGGCGGTTGACTCCCCCGGAGACCACACTGACTATGTGCCCATTATCATTTAGCTCAACTGAGACCAGGCCGTTAGTCAGCTTAAGGGGCGTGCCGACTGTGGCCGAATTATTATCCTTAATGGGCGGGCCACTGTAGAGGTTGTAAACTCCGTCGGCCAGCTTATAGCCAGGAGGAATATGAAGCTTGAGCGTAGAAGAAGGGGCTGACTCACATTTCTCCAGGGAAACCAGCGGGGATGGTACGAGTTTTCCGTCCTGGCCTGATATATAGAACATGCTGTTTCCGGATATGCGGCCGGGCAGCGTAAGGTCTATAAATTCCCCATACTCCGGGGCTGGAGCGGATGGCTCCTCCAGAAGCACGAAAGAACCTATTTCCGCCAATGAAGGTACGGATGCGACAGGCGGCAGGTGCTGTTCCAGGTAAAGCCTGGCTGCTGCTTTGGCCATTTCGCGTGCGGATGCTGAGTCTGTTTTCAGGTCGCTGATGATAGATTCCACTACGCGCTCACGTGAGCTGGCCAGGAAGGGCGTGGCTAACCCGAAATTGGTGGTGGAAGTCAGGCGCATCCTTAAATCGAATGACTGATTGAGGAGGTCCTGCACGCCGGGTGGGACTTCAAAGCCGGCTAGCTTGTAAATCTGATTCACCATGCTGTGGGTCTGGCGGTCATAAGCCACGGCCGACCAGTAATCACTGCTGCTAGCCTTTTCGGCCCAGCTGGAGTAACCATCAAAGCTGCCGTCGGCGGTATCCTGTCCGAAGCTGATAGTGCCAACCGGCTTATGATTTTTCATGTATTCGGACAATGTCGTGAAGCTGACGTAATCGAGGTCGGAGACGCTGTCCACGAGCTGGTTCAGGCCGCCGGTATTAGGCAACCAGGATAGGTATGATGGCAGCTTGTATCCATACCAGTAATCATCATCGGCGTCTGTATTCAGGAAGAGCAGGACATCGTTCTGTATAGTACCCTTGAGTTGCTCGCGGTGGAGCATGGAGACCCACTGGCGGATGCCGACATTTTCGGCCATGTCACCGTGGTTATAGGCAGGGATAATGGTCATTTGCTCACCTGTATCTTTATTAAGATAGGTCAGCGGATTATGCGCCTCTTCGAGGGTAAGTTCACGCCCGAAAACGCGGAAGGCGTCGAATGTGATGGCACTGTAATAGAGCACCACACCCTCTATGCCCAGCTCCTTGTACAGGCGGAAATCGCCCGGCGTGGTCATCATCTCCTGCGGACGCACGTAATGCCCCCATTTTCCGAAGAGGTCTTGCAGTCCGCTGCCCTTATCATTGGTAATAGCGCGCTTGACTGACTCTCGGAACTCGTCCTCGGTTAACGCCGATGAAAGGGCATTATTGTAGGACATCAGTATCACTTCATCACCATTTTCTTTCACTCGTCGCTGGAGGTTGCTGATGATATCGGGCGCGTAGCGGGGAAGCTGTTCTTGCAGGGAAAAGAGATTCTCGATGTCCCAGACGCCTTTGACTGGGATACCCTTACTGTTTTTCTCGTCCAGGGTGCTGATTATCTTACGTATGACCCGGATGTCCTTGCCAAAGCCGGCCTCGTCATCGGTGTCAACACGGTAAGAATGATATAAATTGCCGTGGAAGCCGAATGCCACATACACTTTATGGTCAGTCTGCCGATCAATTGCAGCCTAGGAATGGCATAGGCGGCGAGCAGCACAATGAGGAGGCCGGCTATAACTGTACAGGTGATCAGGGCATTTCTTTTCCTACGGGGCATGAGTCACCTCCTCCATCTGTTTGCCACGATAATATGTGTTTGCCGTGCGGCTGTCAAAGGTCCCTGTGATAAACTTGACACCCATTAGGGATTATTTAACTTAAATCTAACAATGGGTTAACTGCCTTTTAATTAAAACACCTTATACTTGGAACCAAAGGGTAACTCAGCACATCAAGGCAAACGCAGATTATCAAGCCGGATTAGAGCCCCCTATTTCATCTCTTCGCGGAGAGATTATTATGAGAAGAATACTGTGGCATAGACTGTTCGTAAGGAGGCGAATAATTGTTAGAAATCGCCTTGCTCTACTCAGACTCAGCCGTAATATTAATCTGGGGCATCGTCGATTTTTTCCCTACAAGGACTATAGTCCGTGGTTTTGGCTCTATTTCTGAAGATAACAAAAGAATAATCACTATGGAGTGGCTGGCCGACTAGGTAATACTCAATACGTACAAAAGGGGGAAAACATGATCAATATCAAGAAATGGTCTCTGGCACTGGTGACAATTGTGGCACTGTCACTGATTTTGTGTGCCTGTAACATAAATTTTACCTCTCAAACGGCAAACTCTTCATCCGCTTCAGCCCGACCATGGTCCTTCGGGGTCATCTCGGATACGCAGTGGACGGTTCCTGACGATGGCTACAACCCTAACACCACTGCGGCTAATATAATCAAGCAAGTGGACAGGCAATTCATCAACGCTGGAGTCAAGCTCGTGGTTGCAGTTGGCGACACTATTGACAAGCCCAGTAAGGTCAATATCGACACCCGCACCCTTTATGCTCAGGACCTCTACAACGCCGACATCGGTTTTTATCCCCTTCGTGGCAACCATGAAGCTGCGGAAGACCCCACATATCTGGACTCGGGGCTGGAATTCCAGCACGCATTCCCTCAGATCGGTACAGGCGTGAATAACAATACCCCAGAAGACATCACCACTGCAATCATTCCCGCTGGCGACTTGGCCAATAATTCTCCGGCGACCAAAACCGGCGGGATTTTCACAGTCGGCTCCAACTTTTCCATGCCCACGGCCGTCAACGCCGCCAATAAAAGTCTGTCTTACTCTTTCCAATATAGTAACGCCACCTTCATGCTGCTCGATCAGTTCGATGGTTCCGGCAACTACTATAACAGCAGCGTCCCTCTGCAGCAGCCCTGGATCAGCGACACCCTCTCCAGGCGCCCAACCAATACCCATGCCTTTGTCTTTATCCATAAGAACATTCTGGGTGGTAACCACAAGGACAACATGTTCGGATCTCAATTGCCAAAGTATGACGCCAGCGGAAATCCCATGTTTGATGCCAATGGAAATCCGCTGTTCGAAAGCGATCCCGGTGATTGCTCGGGATTCGTCCCGTATGGTACCGATGCTCAGAAGGCTGCCCAACAGGCTTTTATGGCCGCCAAACAAGGCGCCGAGAACAATTTCCTCGCTTCAATGCAGTCCAACAATGTCTATTTCGTCATCTCCGGCCATGATCATCATCATTATGAGTCCCTTGTCACCAGCCCGGACGGCCGGAGCAGGGTCCACCAGCTAATAGCCCAATCCGATAGCTCCAAGTTCTATACCCCGGTTGCACCGGTTTCAGTCAATGATGCGCCGATCCAGCAGGACCTGGGCCGTGTCGGCTACTACATCTTCACCGTGGACGGGCCCCGCGTGACAATTGATTACTTTGGCGACTCCACCGGCGGCTCATATTACGGCCCGAACGGAGGCGCCTTCAATTTCGTCAAGATGTCCACCATAAGTTATAGCTTGAACGGCAAGGAAAAACTCGTCGCACAAGGCACGTCTTATACCATGACAGACGACACGACCGTCGCCGCAGCCATGGAAACCGGCTTCAAAGGCACTTTGATGTCCATCTTATCCGGTACAAACGGCAGCAATGTCACGACCAACTATGGCAATAAAATCAGCAATAACCTCAATACTAGTTGGGCCGTTGCAAACCCTGGTCTGGCCAGTGATGTCCTCAGCCTGGGAGGTATGTCCATGACCTCACGCAGCAGTAAAACGGACGAGTACGTTCTCTCTATAAGTTATATTCCCGA
>JBEKCL010000110.1:0-19618 GCA_050014895.1 Dehalococcoidia bacterium | reverse complement strand
GATAGGAGAGGTAGGCTCCTACGGAAATATTGTGGTATTGCCAAAAGAGTCAACAACGTACACTCTTACCGCTAGTAGCAATGGGCAAACCATAACGCGTGCCGTAACTGTTACAGTACGCCGCCCGTTAACTGTGACGCCCACCCCGCTCACGGTGCCAATTATTCAGGCAACGGACACGAAGACGCTTATTGGCCATATTGGCGAGGACGTGAACGTGGAGGGAGTTGTTACTTCTATTGGCTGGATGAGGCCACATTCGAATGCGGATCAAACTTGGGTCTGTGTCTTTTTCGCTAGCAATTTATTGGAAGGAGACTTCCCTGGCTCCGATTCAAATCTATCGAAATTAGACTACTCCTCCTTCTTTCGGGCAATAATCAAGACACAATACACGGCCGGTTTTGATTACTACCCGGGCAGTGGAGGCTACTTAAAAAATGGCGACGCCATCGGCATAAAAGGAAGACTAGATGTCTATGAGACTGCTCCTGTAATATACCTTATAGACAAGAAACAAGTGTACTTTCGCTGAATCTACGTCAGAAATGCACGGAGGGGTGTGAAATTGAAAATCAGTCGAATGCTAGCAGTTTTGGTTTGTCCAATAGTGTCAGTTCTATTTACATTGTGTTGTGTTGCCCCATCAACTCCTCCCACACCGCTGAATGAGGCGAAGCCGCAACATGCAAATGCACCCACACCCAATATCGATGCAAATACTGATGTACAGCATGTTGACAAAAGTCCGACAATTAAAGATACAATTAAATCTCGGATTTTGGTTACCGTGCTTGACCCATCGTCTGGAACAAGGGGCATTTTCGTTACGGATGAAAGCGGCTCCCAGATTACCCCTCTCCTAGTAGACGGGTCGGACAATGCTTTTCCTGACTGGTCTCCCGATAAAGCTTTCATAGTATTCCAGAGAAGCTTGGACACGCATATAACGTCAATATCAGTCGTAAACACAAACGGCGGCGATATCAAGCGGATTACTAACACCGCCTCGTTTTATCAATTCCCAGCATGGTCCCCAGACGGGAAGCGAATAGCTTTCTGTCAATCTCGCACTGCCTCATTAGGAGGTAATATTGTGAGAGAAAATGTCTTTATGATGAATGCAGACGGAAGTGGCACTAAGCAGATAACCTTTTCTACGGCCCAAGATACTGACTGGCTTCCCAAATGGTTACCGGATGGCAAGAGAATCGCCTATCTATACACGGAGACTGGGTTCTATAACATCGGCATTGTGGATACCACTACTTTAGACCGTGATAAAGTCAACGTCCAGATTAACGTGCCAGCTAACGAATGGAGTATACCTTGGTTCGACTTGTCACCAGATGGCAAAACAATAGTATTCACAAATGATGTGAACAGAAAGGCCTGGAATGAAGACAGAGAGATATTCTCCATAGACTTGGCCACCAGCGAAATGAAGCAGCTGACTAAGAACGAATACCAAGATGACTATCCGTGCTGGTCTCCAGACGGCAAGAGAATACTTTTTGGCAGATACGATTGGAAGACGTATTACGGGAGCCCCCATCCGTCAGGCTGGGACCCTCTAAAAGATTATACGTGCGACTATTGCGGACTGTACATCATGAACGCTGACGGTTCAAATCAGACAAAAATCGCCAATACAATGTGGACTGTTTCACCCGCTGAATGGCGATGATGGGGTAGATTTTGGGGTTCCACATGTTTGCTAAGAGGCGACCTATAAAACTTCATTGAATCTTGGAAACTGAATGACCTTGTATAACCCTATCGTAATCTTGAGTATGAAGCATGTTCCTAACAAAACGGACATCGCACCGGCGGATAGCTAACCATCGCGCTAATTTGTATTCGTCCGTGGGTAGGGCAATCGATACAGTATTTTGTCCGGCCCACTCTTATCGATGGGCTTCCGCCGTTCCTAGGCTTCGGACTAACTATAATAAACTTATCTAAAAAGCCTTTGGACGCCGAATTTAGCGGACACTATGGCTGGATTGTGATGGCTATATGACCACGCAGACATCTCAACGTTCATTCAATGGTGAGTTGATTTGTCTTGCGCGATACCATTGGATACGCGATAATTCCAAACTATCGTGAGACTGAAAGGATTTTACAAGTTCAGGGAATGGTAGTATATTCATTATTGTTTTAAGTTCATAGGAGGTATGATGTGGATATACCTATAGTTATAACAATAGGTTTGGTGATAATAGCTTGTTTGTATATATTTTATAAATATGTTCGCAATAAATATCATTCTTCGGGTTATCTTGATCATCTCACTGATAATGAGGTTAAAGATTACTTGAGATCTACTGTGATGAAAGACATTGAGGGAACTGGGACTGCGACTACTGACATCCCCAATTTCCAATGTCCAAAATGCGGATGTTTTACTGTAATGAAGTATAAGCTGAGCTCAGTAACTCAATATAAATGTATATGCGAGAGACACAAGTGTGGTTGGGAAAATACGTACGTTTAGGTCAGAACTTAAATAATCATTGTTTAAGAAGCTGGCTATTGCAATGGTAGGACGGGCAACGTTAAAGTCAGAGCTTAAGTGGAAAGAAAACTGAAAGGAGGATGACAATATGGCAGGAACGGTAATAAAATGCGCTAGGTGTGGAGGCACAGGTAAGATACCTCATCCCCTAGGAGGGCCTCCGCAGACTTGTCCCGTATGCCATGGTACTGGTTCGAATAGAGTGTAAATAGACAAAAATACTAGCTGTAAAAAGAAAGCCAGCACTTTGAAGTTCCATGGTAAGGGAAAAAACCTGTCTATGGGATAATATTCTCTCTGGCAGGTCTTGGATTGTCTTGCATACATATCAATGTAATGTAGAGGGGAATGTCTGTTGTAACTTTTCAATTGAACTTAGCGGTGACTTAATAAAACTCCATACTATCATGGAAGTTAAATGACCTTGTGTAGCGCTGCTATAATCGTGAGGGTGCTGCATTTTCCTAACAAAATGGGCACCTGGTCGGCGGAGTGCTGACAAGGGCGCTAATTTGAATCCGTCCATGGGTAGGGCAATCGATACAGTATTTTGTCCGGCCCACTCTTATTGATGGGCCTCCGCCGTTCCCTTTGGACTTAACCTCTCCGAACTTGCTCCCGCAATTAGGGCATTTCGTGGAATCTGGTGGGATTAGACAGTCGCAATTAAGACAGCGTAATCCGTTCATGTCTTACTCCTGTAAATACGTCATTCGGTAAATTTACCAGGTAGGGCTTAGTTGCCAAGAGCGACATGAGGGCCCCCGCTTGATAACGGACTTCAACGGCGATAATATTATTCTTGTTTAATGACATCCAGGAGAGGCGAGGGATGAGTATTCTTCCCATTCGTTTAATAGTTGCCACTATGCTTGCAGGCACAATTTTGTGTGCATGTTCCTCAACACCGCAACCTGCGACAATAACCAACCCAGCCACTCCGACAGTACCCGCAATGGCAACGGCGCCAGTCACCACGATGACCATATCGAGCCCGGCCTTTCAGGATGGAGACAGGATTCCGGTCAAATATTCTTGCAAGGGGCTGAATATTTCTCCTCCTCTGCAATGGGCTAATACGATGCAAGGCACTAAATCATACGCTCTTATTCTGGAGGACCCTGACACATCCCGTGGCAAACTGACACACTGGATAATCTTTAATATATCCCCTGATTCCAACAACCTGCCGGAAGGAGTCCCGATCCAGACGGGCAACGAGGACACCTTCTCCCAGGGAAACAATAGCTTTGGCAAAACCGGTTATGACGGCCCCTGTCCCCCTTCGGGTCAGTCCCACAGATATATATTCTCCCTTTACGCTCTAGACACGGTGCTTTCGCAATTAAAGGCGGGCGCTTCCAAGTCAGATATGCTGGAGGCAATGCAGAGCCATGTCCTCGCGTCAGGGCGGCTTACAGGCACCTTTGGCCAGTGACCGAGAATCAAATCCTATGATCTTCACGGATTATGACACGTGGCCCGCCACTCAAACTCGAACCCCATTGTTTGGGCAATTCGATCTTGTCCAGCCTGTCGAGCTGTCCGATATCTTTAAGTCTCTTATATATGAGCTGCCAGGCACAGGCACGGTCCGGCCTCACTTCACAGCGGTCTTCCCGCGAGCCGCCGCAAGGGCCGTTTAACATATGCTTGGCGCAGCGCGTAACCGGGCAAATGCCGCCGTACTCATGCAATACGCATGCCCCGCATGCTGCACACTTCTCCGTCCATATCCCTCTTTCTTCCAGGATACCCAGGAACTTGGTATTCAGTCCGGCATAGACCGGTTTCTTCAGGAACCTCTCGGCGATTGCCTGCACCCCGGCGCCACATCCCAGTGAAAGTACCGCATCATTTTTTTCGATAGCGTCAACAGCCTGCTCGATGAATGCATTGTCGCATTGCCGTTCAATAGTGAGTTCACTGACCTTCCATCCCAGACCTTTTGTCTGCGAAGCTATCCGCAAAGCTGAAGAAATAATACTTACTTCACGTTCACCACCGGCCAGGCACACCGTAACACATGTGCCGCATCCCAGCACCAGGATATTCTTATGTTTGGCTAATATATCAATGAGTTCGGGGATGGTTTTTCTTTCTGCGACAATCATGATCGTATCTCCTGCTGATTCTGTCTTTTAGCTTTGTTAAGTGCGCTGGGACCCAGTTTCTGAACGGTCTCAGACATTTTCTGCAAATGGTCTACCAACAAACGCGCATTGGCAGCACTAACATTAACCATGCGCAAACGTTCCATTTCAAGACCGCTCTCGGCCAGCAGTTTCCGGGCATAGTTTACCCTGCGTTTAGCTACAAGATTGCCTTCCATAAAATGACAACTGCCTTCTTCACAGCCCGCTATGATCACGCCATCGGCCCCATTTTCGAATGCTTTTAAGAAGTACTCTACTTCCAACCTGCCTGTGCAGGGCGTGCGGACGATGCGGACATTTGAAGGGTATTGAAGGCGCATAGATCCGGCAAGGTCGGCAGCCGCGTATGCACAATAAAGGCAACAAAAAGCGACAATCGTTGTTTCTTTACTGTTATCTGAACTCATATCTCACTTCTCTACTGCGGCACTCCCACAGGTTTGATATTTTCGTCTTCCTTGACTTCAAAAAGCTCGGCCAGCATTGTTTTGAACTGTTTAGATTCAAAATGGTTAAGCTGTATCGCGCACGCCGGGCACTCGGCTGCACATATACCGCATCCCATGCATTTAGCACTGATAATTTCTGCCTTGTGGTCCACATTGATCGAAGGGGCGCCATAAGGACAGACTTTCGTACAGGTCATGCATGAGATGCACTTGGTCTGATCAACATGCGATACCTGGGCGCCGACTTCCAGCGTGGTCTTGGAAAGCACAGTAGCTGCACGTGCAGCGGCGGCCCGCGCTTGTGAAATATTCTCATCTATCATCTTTGGCGAGTGGGCAAGACCGCACAGGAAAATCCCTTCCGTAGTAAAATCTACGGGACGCAATTTCATGTGCGCCTCAACAAAGAACCCATCCCCATTGAGCGGGACCTTGAGCATGTCCGCTACACGTCTGTTGTCCTTTTCAGCATCAATACCGGTGCTCAAAATAACATTGTCCGCCTCGATCTCTAAAGGCTCGGGGAAATCCGGGCTGTTAAGCGCCACCAGTAGACCATTATTATCGGTTACAACCGGCGGAGCATTCTGCTCATATCTGATGAAGATAACGCCTGCCTCGCGCGCCTGTTTATAGTATTTCTCACGGAACCCATATGTCCTGATATCCCGGTAAAGAACGTAAATGTTGGCGCCCGGGTCCAATTTCTTGATCTTGAGGGCGTTCTTTACCGCTACAGAACAGCAAATGCGGCTGCAATAAGCCCCCTCTTCATTTCGAGAGCCAACGCACTGAATCATGACAATATTCTTATTTTTAGCAGCAAAACTGCCTTTTTGCAGTTGATCCTCAAGTTCAGATTGCGTGATTACGCCGGTTGATTTACCGTGCAGATATTCTTTGGTCCCGGCCGGCCCCGCGCCTGTCGCAACGATTAAAGCGCCGCAGGCTACCTCTTCATCCCTGGTGTCGTGATGCAGCGTAACCTGGAAAGAGCCGATAAAACCGGCAACGCCTGCCACTTCCGTGTCCAGATGAAGGGTTATGTTTTCGCTGTTTTCAACACGTTTAACTAATCCCGCTACAAAATCGGCGACGTTATCGTGTTCGAGGGTATAGCTGACATCCAGAGCATTTCCACCAAGCCGGCTGGATCTCTCGATAAGGTGTACTTTAAAACCCTGATCAGCTAACGCCAGAGCCGCCGTCATGCCGCTTATTCCACCACCGATAACCAGCCCGGTTTGATTGACGCTGAAAGACGTACCGGTCAAAGGTGAGAGCAGCCGCGCCCGTGCGACAGCCATCTTCATTAGCTCCGTAGCTTTTTCGGTGGCCTTTTCGGGTTCGGACGAATGCACCCAGGAGCATTGGTCCCTGATATTGGCCAGCTCAAACAAATACGGATTCAATCCGGCTTCCCGCAGGGTGTCCCTGAATATCGGCTCATGCGTCCTGGGGGTGCAGGACGCGACCACAATCCGGTTAAGGCGGTGCTCCCGTATCATGTCCCGAATATTATTCAAATTGGAATTGGCGCAGGTATACATGGTATGCGTGGCAAAGACAACATTGGGTTGCTGCAATGCAATTTCAGCCACACGTTCCACGTCTACTACAGAGGCAATGTTCTTGCCGCAGTGACAGACAAATACGCCGATCCTGGCCTGTTCATCAGTCACATCATGCTCATCAGGGTAGACCCGTTTGGTGACAAGTGAATTGCGCGCCTCCGCCAGCAGTTCCATAGACATCGATGCGGCAGCGCTGGCTTGTGTCACGGTTTCAGGAATGTCCTTCGGTTCCTGAAAGGCCCCTGCAACGAATACACCGGGCCTGGAGGTTGTCAGCGGTGAAAAACGATCAGTATCGCAGAAGCCATATTCATTAAGTTCAATTCCCAGCTTGGCAGCGCTTTCCTGAGCGGATTTGCCCGGCTCCATGCCGACCGACAATACAACAAGATCAAAATCACTTTCCGTTATCTGCCCCTTTTCATCGGCAAACTTCAAACGGAGGTCTTTTGTGCCAGGCATCTGCACAATCCTGGAAGGCATGCTCTTAATATAGGATATATTGTCCTGACTTTTTGCACGCTCGTAATACTGGTCGAAATCCTTGCCGTGAGCACGGATATCCATATAGAAAATCGAGGCATTAATATCAGGGGAATGGTCCGAAGCTACCAGCGCCTGCTTGGTTGATACCATGCAGCATACGGACGAGCAGTAATCATTACCGCAACTGGAATCACGCGATCCCACACACTGTATCCAGGCCACACGTTTTGCCTCTTTACCGTCAGACCGGCGTATAACGCGACCTTCGAACGGGCCGGACGCCGAAAGCATCCTTTCAAATTGAACACTCGTAAGCACGTTGGGATAACGGCCAAAACCGAACTCGCCTTTTTTCTCCGCGTGGAACTCCTCGAATCCGGGAGCCAAAATGACCGAACCAATGTCCAATTGCATTGTCTGCTCTTTCATGAAATGATTGATTGCATTCTGCTCGCAGGTTGCCACACACTCCTGGCATTCGGAACAAAGTGCACAATTCAAGCAGCGTTCACATTCAGCCAGCGCCTGTTCCCACTGGTTTTACAGTATCGCTGAAGCGGGCAACCCGCATATCTTCATTTTTCAAGAAACGGTCAATCGATTCGGCAGCACGTTTGCCGGCAGCCACCGCCTGGATAATTGAAGCCGGGCCCGAGACGCTGTCGCCGCCCGCAAAGACGCCTTTAACCGACGTTTCGAGCGTGACGGGATCAACTTTAAAGCACCCGCGTTCAATATCAATGCCGGCATGATTCATAAATTGCTTATCAAGGGCCTGTCCTATCGCTATTATTATCTGGTCGGCCTTCAGTGTTGAAAGGTCTTTTTCATCATAGACCGGACTGAAGCGTTTATTATCGTCGAACACACTCGTGCAACGTTTAAACTCAATACCTTCGACTGCTCCTGTGCCCAAAATACGCCGGGGGCCCCAGCCGTTATGGACCTTGATACCTTCTTCAAGGGTCGCCTCGACTTCTTCAGGCAGGGCGGGCATCTCGTCCCGTTGTTCGAGGCAGACCATCTCAACTTCTTTAGCGCCCAGCCGCCGGGCGGTGCGGGCTACATCCACGGCCACATTGCCGCCACCGATTACAAGAACTTTATCTTTATAGTTGATATTGGACAGGTCCTCTCCTTCTACTCCAAGCTTGCGGCTCACCTGCACACCAACACCCACAAATACGGCTTCGTTCTCTTTGCGCAGCTTCTCTAATGAAATACCGTCGCCTATGCGGCAGTTATAAACAAATTTGACTCCCTTGCGCCTGATAAGCTCAACTTCATGATCGAGAATCTTTTTAGGAAGCCGGTATTCCGGTATTCCCCAGCGGAGCATTCCGCCCGCCACCGAAGATGCCTCGTATACCCGCACGGCAAAGCCGCGGTCGGCAAGGTCAGCAGCAGCAGTCAATCCAGCGGGGCCGGCGCCGATTACCCCAATCTTCCTGGCACCCTGGGCAGGTGTCTTTTCAGCAGGTAAGGAGATTGCACCGGATTCGATCATTTCAATTTCTTTATCCGAGGCGAACCTTTTCAAAAGTCGGATGGCAACGGGTTCGTCTACGGAATTACGTATGCAGGCTGCTTCGCAAGGATGGTTGCAGGCACGGCCGCATATAGCAGATAGAGGGTTTCTCTCCCGGATCAGGTTGACTGCCTTGATATATTCTTTCTTCTTGATAAGCTGGACATAGCCCTGTACATTCACATTGGCCGGGCAGGCGACTTTGCACGGTGAATGACCATTTTTCAGAATCCCAAAAATATTCGGCGTGGCCTGGGCATAGTGCTTGGCAATGGCCTTGCGCGTTCCAAGATTACGGTCGAAGAAGTCTGGAACATTAACCGGACATGCATCGGTACACTGGCTGCAGGCCGTACATTTTTTTTCGTCGACATACCCGGGATGCCGTTTGATGGTTGCCTTAAAATTGCCGGGACCGCCTTGCAGGTCCACCAACTCCGAGAGCGTTAATATTTCAATGTTTAGATTGCGTGCGCATTCCACCAGTTTGGGAGAAACTATGCAGGTAGCACAATCACCGGTCGGAAACGTTTTATCCAGGTGAGACATCATTCCGCCAATGGCTGCAGAACGTTCAATCAGATATACCTTGAAACCCGAGTTGGCAAGGTCCAGTGCAGCCTGAATACCGGCAATGCCTCCACCCTGTACCAGTACTGCTCCAATCTTCTTATTTTCAGTTTTATCCATTTTCAGTTACCTTCCAGATATTAGGGTTAAACTGTTCACTTTATCGCCTGTAAAATTGCCTTCGGCGCCACCATTAGCCTGTTCAGTCCGAGCTCTTTCTGTGGAATACCGAGACACAGTCCGAGAAGCTGAGTAATATAAACTACCGGCATATCCAGTTTCTTACCGGTCTCTTTTTCAAAGTCTTTTTGTCTGAGGTCCAGGCTGGCCTGGCACATGGGGCATGCCACCGCTATGCAGTCAGCGCCGGACGCTTTAGCCATCTCAATGATTGACCCTGAGAGTTTGACCACCACGTCCGTACGAGTAAGGTTTAATCCCCCACCACAGCACTCAACTTTGTGAGGCCAATCCAGGCCGATTCCACCCATAGCCGTTACGAGACGGTCCAGAGAAGTGGGATTTTCGGGATCATCAAACCCGGTGACCTCATGGGGCCGGACCAGGAAACAGCCGTAATAGCAGGCTACTTTTAATCCATTTAACGACTGCTTAAAACGCTTGCGCAATTTATCCAGTCCATACTCTTCCAGAAGTACTTCAACGAAATGTTTCACTGCAACCGAGCCGTCATATTCTTTGCCGATCGAATCGGCTACTTTGGCTTTCATAGAGGGAGAAGTTGAAACTTCGTGATTGGAGGTCTTCATCCGGTTATAACAGGCTGCGCAATTGACAACAGTATCAAGGCCCATCTCTTTGGCCAGAAGCAGGTTTGCGGCAGGAAGAGCGGCAGCCAGTACACGGTCTGTCTGGTGGGCAGCGGTAGCGCCGCAGCACGACCACCCTTTAATCTCTACAAGTTCGATGCCCAGCACACGTGCCACAGCCGCCGCAGACTCGTGCATATCACGTGCCGTCGAGTGTGCCGAGCATCCTGGATAATATGCGTATTTCATTTTACTGTTCCTTTGCTCTGCTGCGATTTCTTGAAAATCCGCTTCACAATTTGCTTATCTGCGCCGGAATGCGGCAGAAGAGCCATCTTGCCTTTCTGCAGCATGGCAGGGAATTTTTCCGTGTCACTCATAATGGAGCCGGTACCCAGCTTGTAGGCCATTATCATTGCAAGGTCATAGGTGCGACCAAAGGTCTCCACAGTTTTCAGGAACATGCTGTTCATCAACGGCACATTGCCATGCTGTACAGCAGCCTTCTTCTCCACCGCCAGTATACGCAACGCATCGATGACCGCAGCGGTGTTAATCTGCATAGGGCACCTGCTGTAACAGGTCTCACATGAAAGGCACATCCAGATAAGATCGCTGTCCAGCAACTCATTGCCGGCGCCGAGATGCAGCCGCCTGATAATCTCGGAGGGCACCGATTTTGTGAGCCTGGCAACGGGGCACCCGCTCGTACATTTTTTACACTGATAACACGTGCCCAAATCAACACCGGACATCTCCTCTACGATCTTTCTGAGTCCATTTTCGGTTGTCGGTTTCTTAATCTTTACAGCCATTTTAATTCTCTTTTGTGACTATTCGCCCGTAGATACGGTCAGTTCTTCTACTTCAGTGGTATCCAATGCCTCCGCTTTTTTGCCCAAAGCAGCAATCTTAACGGGTGCAACCTTACGGTATACATCCATCGGTTTGAGCAGCTTGCCGTCCACAGTCAATAACTCTTCTACCTTGATGCCAAATAGACGTTCATTCTCCTCAAGATATGGCCGGATCAGTTCCCAGTCCTCATCGGTCATGGGGTAAAACCCGCAGCCATTCAACTGCTGCCAGACGAGGCGTTGATACGGGTCACGTATATAAATTGCACCTCCGGAAGCCAGTGAGAAGAGGTTGCTGCCAGAATATGGTTCTTTTAGCGGTACCATCCGGCCTTCATCATCAAACGTTACGCCATTCAGAATGACAAAGCCGCCGCCATTGAAAACGTCGCCCGCCATGAATGATTCTCCAAGAAAATCGAGGCAGGTGCCGTTAATAACGACCCTTGGCCTTCCCACCGAATTGATGAGCGGTCGTCCTGCGCCGTTGCCCATAATATAGATAGAGCCGCCCTTGGCGCCATACAGAAATGTTTGGCCGACGTCGCCGTTTATTACCAGTTTCCCACGTTTAATAATCTGCCCTACCTGATCCTGGGCATTGCCGTGGACCGTTATCGTCAACCCGTCAAGACCTGAGCCCAGGTAATCGCCCGAACTGTCATATACATCAATGGTCACGCCATCTGTCTCCGGCCCAAGTCCACAACCGATGAATCTCTGCCCGATGCAGTTATAGCTAATAAAATGTCTCCATCCCTTAAGATAACCATCCATCAGTAACGTGGCATCGCAACCCTCACCCTCCGGGTCGAATCCTTTGACGTTGATCACCAGCGTGGTCTCACCAGTATGGGGAGCTCTCAGCAAATTCCGTGTATCAAAATCTATCAGGCGGTATTGGCTCTCTGATAACTCGACATCAAATTTCGGAATGCTGCTGAACAAACGGCTGAGGGCGCCGCGGATGATATAAAGCACATGGTTGCGCTTCTTGGAACCCGTAGAGTATCTCCTGTCATTCAGCAATGTGAGCGTTTCAATGCCGATTGCCGTATTTTTAGGCTCTTTTGCCGTATCCACTATTGCATCACATGCTAACCGGATGTCATTAAAAGTCCACTGCTTTATATTTCCGGAAACGTAGTTAAAAACGTCGCCAGCATTTTTCTTTTCAAAGCACTGCTCAATGCCGCTTCTGATATTCCCATCACTCCCAGCTATTTTGGCTGAGAAGTTGCAGGCCTCCTTCTGTGTCGGCAGGGGAACAGTGATACCGAATTTATCCTTACACGTCATACGCATTTTGCCTGACGCATCCGGCTTCAGGTCGAAAATGAACGCGCCGCCATCTGTGTAGCTTCCTCCCCTGGCATTCCAGTACCGGTCCGCTATCGGGCAAATCCTTTCATCGTCCTTGTGCATGCTCAACAATGTTGCATCTATAGCCTGTTTCTCCGACGCAATCAAGCCGATCTGCACATCCCCATCACAGAAAGCGAATACCTGAGGCCTCAACATGGCCGTATCGGTGATTCCCATCAATTGGAACGCTTTTTCATCCGGCAAAGACCTGGCAATGATGAAAAACCACGGTCCATCCGGTGAACCATGGATATGAGCCGTCTGGATTGCCCGGTAAAGCGCCTGTTTATCATTCGGAAGACGGTCGAAATCCAGCTCCGTTGTTGGCGCCAGAGCCTCGATAATGTATTCCAACGGATAATGGTATATCCTCTCGAGTAGATCGAACATCAATATGGAGACTTCAGTGTCAGTTAAAAACTGCGGGTATATATGCCGTTCCGCCAGGTATTCACAGACAGAATGATAGTTGGCAAAGTCGCCATTATGTACCAGGGCAGCATTAATGCCACCGAAAGGATGCGCTCCGCCCGGGTGCCAGACACGTCCTTTGGTAGGAAAGCGCTGATGTGCAATCCACACGTGAGCACAAAAATCTTCAATCTTATAATATTTGGTAATCGCTTCCGCGTATCCGACGACTTTAAGAATCATGATGTTTTTGCCCTCGGACATAACAAAAGCCTTCTGTTCCCCCAGAGACGCATAATATTCCTGGTTCAGCCTGATACTGTTCTGGTTCAGGAACTCCTCTTCGGCCTCATCCCTGGTAAGACCGGTAAAGTTGTTCTTGCTTATAAACTCACTCAACACATCAGATTTCACCCGCACAAAATACCTGTAGACGTCGGGCGGTTTTGCTTCCAGGCCTTCGACCTTAGTCCAATCAGGTAACGTGTCGAGTTTCTGCGTTACTTTAACCTCGAAATTCGAGGAGATGTATTTCTTCTCAAGGTCAGAACGGACTCCCAGGTCAAGGAACGCCACGTGAATCATATAGTAGTCTTTCAGTATTTCCCGGCTGACGCCCAACTGTTCCGGTATAAATCCGAGGGCGGCGATACCACCGCCTTTTCCATTGCCCCTGTTGTGCATCTGCCTCGATGGCTCATAAATATGTTTCGCCGACATGGGTTTAGTGCAGCAAAAACCTACGACACCACATCCCCCCTCTTCTTCAAGCTTTCTCTCAGCAGTGGGCGGTTCAAGCTCTTTCACAAGGCGGCCCCTGGAAAGGAGCAGCTTCTCAATCATTTCGCCGTTCATTTCTTTTGCTCCACATCGTTGGCGTAATCCAGGTGGATGAGGAGATCCGTGCGGCCTCTAAGCTCACGAACGCTACGTATACCCAGTCTTCTGAGTATATCCACCAGGTCCCTACGCCATGCACTGTAGAGGTTTATTATTCTCTGCGATCCCCATTCCACAGTAATCTGCTCCTGCAGCTCAGCGTCCGTCGTAGCAATACCCCTGGGACATCCACGTCCGCTTTCACAGCGGGCGCACCGTACACAACCAAGGGCGACCAGTTCACCCGTACCAACTACCACGCCATCAGCACCTAGTGCAATAGCTTTAGCTATATCGTAAGCATTTCTCAGTCCGCCGCTTGCTATCAGGGTGACTTTGTCACGCACGCCTTCCCTGCACAGGAAATCGTGCACTTTCACGATGGCATATTCAATCGGCATGGCAATATTTTTCTTCGCAATATCAGGGGCAGCGCCTGTTCCGCCGTATCCGCCGTCCATATGTACAATGTGAGCACCGGCAGAGTAACTTCCCACAGCTACCATATCCACATCTATCGGTGTCGACACTTTGGCCGATACCAGCGTATTTCTGTTGATGTGTTTGATCCAGTCCATATGTTTCTTATGGTCTTCAATCGAATAAACGCTGTGGAAGGGGAAGGGGGAGAACAGCGAGATTCCCATAACGGTCTCACGCATCCTGGCTACGGAAGGCGTGACTTTGTCGGCTAAAAGATGGCCACCCAGTCCCGGTTTCGCTCCCTGGGCATATTTAAACTCGACTATGCGAACACGTTGTATGGTCTCTTCACGTACGCCAAATAAACCCGTAGCAACCTGTGTAATCGTATGGTCGTCATATGGCCTCAAACGTTCCATATAGCCGCCTTCACCCGTGCAGGTGAAGGTATTAAACGCAACTGCCGCACGCGCCTTGGATAACTGGGTCACGTTGCTTACCGATCCGAATGACATCCCGCCGCCATACCAGGGAACGTCAATTTTAATTTGCGGGCGGCCGTCATTGCGGTGGTTCAATTCGAGACTGGTATCTATTTCATCTTCGCTCAATTCCACCGGCGGCTTTTCCGGAAACTTGAACCTGATACGGTCAAACCCGCCACCTGAGTTTCCACATTCGTATTGATAACCATATTCCGGTGAAGGCAGTTCACCGGTCTCTGCCATTTTCCAGGTGGCCAATATCATGTCAGACGTCCAACGGAAATCCCCAAGAAGCTTCATCATGGGGTTTTCCACCATTTGCAGCGCCTTCTGCGGACAAAGGTCCACACAATAATGATCGGTTTCCTTGCATGAGGGCCCCACACATACATTCAGATGCGGCGCTGAGAAGTATTTGTAACCGGGTTTAAGCACATGAACGCCTTGAGGGCAGACCTTTGCGCATTTGCCGCAAAGCTTGCAGTCGTCACTGCGGCGAATAATATACTTGGCGATCTCATTGCGATAGCGCGGCGGCGCAGGTTTAACTACACGCGGCACTTCAGCCTGAGGTACCAACGTTTTTACCGTGTTCTCCGGCAGCTTATCTTTAGCTAGTTTTTCGTGAACCAAAGAGTTTCCCAAAGGTTGCCTCCTCGAGCTCGTCAAAGAATAATGCCCGGCCGACCTCACCACGCAGGCGCCGGACTTCGCGTATCCCCATGGCACCCATCATCTCTATTAACTGATCATGCCAGGCGGCAATGAGATTAACCATGCGTCCTACACCATACTTTGAATCTATCTCATCGATCCTGGCGGGGCACGAGTCGCCGGGTTTGCAGGTGGCGCACAGGTGGCATTCAAGAGCTATAAGCAACGGTAAATTAATCGTGACCAGGTCGGCCCCACAGAGAAGCTGCTTGGCCATATGCTCGGGCAAAGCTATGCCTCCTCCTGCCATCAATGTAATCTCGTTTCTGATCCCACTCTCGATCAGAGAATTATGGACCTGGCGGACCATGTCTTTAATAAACCTGGGAGTTTTTACGCCCGTTTGGTCTCCGTTAATATCCGCAACAAGGTGCAACACTTCCACATTTTTCTTTTGTGCAAGTTCGATAGCACGTTCCGGTCCCTTGACATCCATATCAATCCTGATGGCAATAACTATGCCGGGATTTATGTTCTTCAGTTCTTTTATACGCTGGTCGATTTTATCGTCATCGCTAATTTCCACCAGCTGCATCTTTTGCAGCAATTCGCGGGGAGGCAGAGCGGCGCCGGTCCCCAGGTAAAACGCCAGGTTTGGCAGATACTGTTCAATATCATTGCCTATCAGGTCCCAATCCTTTGAGTCGACAATTAATATGATCCCGGTTTGCGCCGCTACCGTTTTGAAAATGGGAAGAAGCTTCGGGATGCGATATGCGGCAGGCATCATATTGATGATCATCGGCATAGGAATGTTCACCAGCGGCGGAAGGCCTTCGGCCGGTTTGACGGAACTGAAATGAATCAACGATGGTTTTCTGCCGATATCCACGGCTGTGCTGATATACTCCCTACCGTGGATACCATCACGGGTAGGGCGAACGATCTCCGACATATCCGTCCACATCGAGTCAAAGCCCGGCCCCGTAAATGGGCCTCTATATCCCGCCCCCGAGACGGGGATTTTGGCAGTTTCAGCCTGTGCCCAGGTAGTCTCAATTATTGCGGGCGTCCAGTACCTGTTCCCCAGCCTTTCATATACAGGATTGGAGGCTAAAGCCAGAATGCCCTTAGTACATTTCTGCACACAGGAAAAGCAGCCCATGCACTCAAAGAAGAACGCGTCCATATCCTTGAGGCCGCGTATATACTCTGTTTCCTGCCTGTAACGGTCGAAGACGCAGGCTTTCTTAACGCAATTGTGGCACCTGGCGCAATCCTCGCGCCAATCTACCACACCGCACTTGCCTATTCGCGGGCGCCGAGACGGCACGAGGTGAGTTTTAATGTGATATTTATCCGGCATATGTTCTTCCCTATTATTTATACTGTTGCGGATATAAGTTGAGATACAACAGCCTCATTACCTCCGGAGAGTATATGGATGCCCCGTAAACCGGGCAGGCCTTTAATCTTTTTGATTATTTCAGCGCAGATGGCCACGCCTTCCTTTTTCTGTGCTTCTTCATTTCCAGCCTTGTCCAGGCGGGTAATAACTTCTTCCGGAATATTGAAGTCAGTATAGGTATCTTTCAACTTTTTAGCCTCAGCAGCGCTCGCCAGGGGCATTACGCCAGCCAATATCGCAACTTTTTCAGTAATCTGCTCACGCCGTACCGCATCCAACCACTGTTTAAATGCTTCAACATCAAACACAGCCTGCGTCTGAATAAAATCCGCCCCCGCTTTAACCTTCTTTTTTACACGGATGATATTAAGCTCGAGTGGCATCAGGAAAGGATTGGCGGCGGCCCCGATAAGCATGGAAAACGGACCGTCAATTTTCGTTCCACCCAATAGTGATCCCTCTTCATTCATCTTTTTGAGCGCTGCTATTAGCTGGATCGAATCTATATCAAAAACATTTGCCGAGTCCGGGTTGCCCATCAAGGTCTGATGATAGCCGGACAGGCAAAGCACATTTTTAATTCCCAGGAATGCAGCTCCGAGCAGGTCGGACTGCAGGGCAATGCGGTTCCTGTCACGCGTGACAATCTGGTAAACCGGTTCAATGCCGGACCGTTCCAATCCTACAGAAGCAGCGAGACTCGACATCGCCACGCCGTAATGATTGTCAGCCACGTTCACGGCAATGGGACCGTCGTGTAAAACGCCGGCACATGCTTCGATTGCAGAGGAGGCTGTCCCGCTTCGAGGTAGATACTCAGCGGTAATGATAAAATCTTTGCTCTGTATTTTTTTTGCGAGTCTGCTGTCAGGTTTCATGTCTTTCTTCCTTATGTAACAGATATCTTACGCACTAATTATTCTTTGCTCTCCAACTCCAGATCTTCACCGGAGTAGGCCTTTCTCGGGGCGGCTTCTATTCTTTTACGGAAGTCTTCTACTTCGCGAATAACCTGTTCGATTCCACCGTCACCCATCTGGATGATTGTCATGCGCCCCTTACCCAACCCGATCTCATCAAGCAACGTATCAACAGCTTCTACCCTTTTCCTGGCCCTGAGATTACCTTCAAGATAGCGGCAATCCCCTTTTTTACATATAACCACTGCAACTCCGTCCGCTCCGGTCTCAAATGCCTTGGTCAAATAAAGAATGTCCACCTTCCCGGAACAAGGCACCGGTATGACTTTTAACTCACAGTTATTCTTACCGCAGCCCCTGATGAGTTCATCGGGATCGAAACTGGATGAACAACAAAACAAATCGATTTTCAAAGCCTGGTTACTCACGTTATTACGCCCTTTTAAATTCGTTTTGGAATGAGCAGGCTATTCATTGTCACCATTATTTAATAGTGACATGCCCATTATAATCACTTTATTTCAATAGCTCCTCAAATTCGACGAAATTCCGATAATCGATCACTGTACTCATAGCATGCGAGTCGACTTCAATACCCGCCTCTTGCACAGCGGCTATTGGATTAAGACCACCGATCAGAACCATACCCACCCTGTTTAATTCCATCGGTATCTCGCAAACCGGCTCGCTGACACTGCCGATAAGAAAAACGCTGTTAACTCCAGCCTTGCCAAGCTTGGAAACGATCTCCTGAGCTAAAGGCCGGCACAATGCCGGGATTTCACGGAAGTTCGCCAGGATGCTTCCGTTACCTGACCTTACTGCACTTATAACGGAGGTCATTTTGGCCTTAATAAAAACCTCGGCAGGATCCAGTGAACAGCCGGTATAATGAATCAAATCGACAAACCGCAAAGGCCTGCGATCCCGGATCTGCAGTAAACCACCGAACTTGGAGTTCATGGGGACACCCGCTTTCAACAGTGTACCGTTTACCAGCACACTGCATACAGTCGCCAGGGCCATCATTCCGTGTGGAACGATAAAATCGCCAATTCTCTCGCCGCCGCGTGCTTTGCAAACCAGGCTGCTGGCACAGAGTTTGGCAGAGAAAACCGGCCTCATGATCTGTAATGCTTTCTGAAAATCCTGCTTCCTGATAACGGAAACATTTACAGGCACCAGCCCCGTACATGTATTAACATCAAAAGTGGTGAGGAAAGCAAGTAATTCGATTCTGGAAATGGCAAATCCCACCTTTTCCTTGACCATTCCCTGCTTGAGCTCTTTTAGCCCGAGGTCAGTAATTGACCTGCCATCCCTTCTTCCGGCAAGTCGTGTCAATCCGTGTTCATCCGTTAATTTGAGATGATACCTCACGGCCCTTTCTCCCAGGTCAACCCCGAGGCCCTTCAGTTCACGGGCAATGACTATCGATCCAAGTGGCTTTGATGTATTGGCCAGCACCTGGAGTATGGAGAAGGTCTTTCTCTCAACCGTATCTGCCATAAAAGCTGTCTTATTACGGATTATGGAAGCCATTTGCCGTATTATAGCAACGGTGAGTAGTGATGTCAAAATCCAGCCTTCTATCTGCCTTCGAATTTGTCATATAGGGTTATTTTGATATAATTTTTTACTCAATATGTCTTACTATCTCGGCATTGATATCGGATCAGTCAACGTAAAATTGGCGCTGGTTGACGATAATGGAATTATCGTTCACCTTGATCACTCTAAGATAAACTCCAAGCCCAGGGCTGTAGTCGCTTCGCTCATCAACCGTCTGCGTGGAAATATTGATCTCGACGACATTGTAAGCGCAGGAGTATGCGGCTCAGGCAAGACTATAATTCCAGATGATCTCGGCTGGGGGGAATATAGCAGCCCACTGTCAGTGGCCTCAGGACTTCTTAACTTCAACCCCGATGCCAGGACAATCATACAGATTGGCGGGCAGAGCTCCCTTATCATAGAGCTTGAAGATGGGTTGAAAAAGCCGTGGAAAGTAGCTTCTAACCCGCTTTGCGCCGCAGGAACCGGCAGGTTCCTGGAACAACAGGCTTACCGCCTCGGCATCAGCATGGATGATTTTGCCAATTTTGCGCTGCGCTGCCAGGGCAACCCTCCAAGGATCGCTGCCAGGTGTAGCGTGTTCGCCA
>JBEKCL010000109.1:0-11379 GCA_050014895.1 Dehalococcoidia bacterium | reverse complement strand
TACTGCTCAATAACTGCCTCGATCTCGCGGGGATAGACGTTATACCCCCCTGATTTGAACATCTCCTTGGTACGGCCTACGATCTTGATATAGCCGCGGCTATCCATGGTAGCCAGATCGCCGGATTTAAGCCAGCCGTCCTTGGTCAGCGTTTCAGCACTGGCCTCAGGGCGGTTCCAATACCCCTTCATAACCAGGTCACCTTTCATCCATATCTCTCCCACCTGGCCTTCAGGGACTTCCTTGCCGTTGTTGTCTACCAGTTTAATTTTGAAAGGCGGATAGCATTTGCCCGCTGTCTGAATGAGGTCCTCCATGGAATCGCCCGGTTTTGAATAGGTGATAAACCCGGCATTCTCCGTCTGCCCATAGCCGGTCATCAGCGTAGCGCCTATTTTCGATAATCGCTTTACCATTTCTTCGGAGGCTGCAGAACCCGCCCAGATTATAGTTTTCAAGCTGGACTGGTCATAGCTGTCGTAATCAGCCAGCATAAATTGCAGCATGAACATGGCGGGGACCTGACCCATGAAAGTTACCTTCTCGTCCTGTATGGTTTTCAGCGTGGCCGCCGGATCGAAGCGGTCCATCATCACGATTGTTGAACCCCAGTGCAGGCCTCCCATGGCAAGTTCCACGGCACAGGCGACGTGGTTAATGGGGAAATGAATGAGCGACTTGCCCTCGCCGCGTTTATTAGTCGGAGCAAGGAAACGCTCGTTCTGAGCAGAGGCGCTGGCGATGATATTCTTATGGGTCAGCAGCGCCCCCTTGGGCTTGCCGGTCGTGCCTGAAGTGTAAATAATGAGGGCAGGATCGTCCTCTTTGACTTCTTTCATGCGCTTGACCAGGGCAGAATCCAGTTTGCTGCGGTCTTTTGCCAGCTCTGCCTCCCAGTTCAGCGTACCTTCCCAGGGATTGTCGATGATGACCAGGTGCTCAAGTCCAGGGTTGGCCTCTTTAAGGGCAGAGACATCATCCTTGTAATTCCTCATCAGCGCATCGTAATTTCGCACCACGAACCCGACCTTCGGCCCGGCGTCATCCACCATATAAAGGAATTCATCGCGGGTATAGCGCGGGTTGAGTCCGAACCAAATGCCGCCAACCATGGCTGTGGCCATGTATGTGTAAAAGAATTCATCGCGGGCCGCCGAAAGCGTGAAAACCCTGTCACCTTTATTAACACCTAACTCAAGCAGCAGTTTGGCCACTTTAAGAGTTTTATCATAGAAGTCCTTGTAGGTGACCCTTTTGTCCTTGAAAATCAGCGCCTCTTTCTGCGGGTATTTGTCCGCCCAGCGCCTCACGTATTGCCAGATAAGTTTCTCCTCAGCCATCGTACCTGCCTCCTTTCTATATATATCTTAGTGGGGGATATCGAATTTGGGGGCGTCTACCTCCACCAGGATATTATGCCATTCTTTTATAGTACTGGGTATCAATACGGCATTGCCATCGAAATATCGCAGATTCCGAAGGAACGGTGCGCCCGGTAATGACGTGCACAAGGAGGCTCACTAATAATTTTCGGGTCGAGCCTAAGAAGCTTTCACTTCGTGGTTATTACCATTCCCTGCACTGGCAACTAGCAACTTCTTAAATCAGTAATCGTATTGTAATAGCCAGTGAACCCAAAATTCGCATTACAACTGGTACAGAAAATGGGGCATCTCCAACGGTAATTGCTCTAACTTAACAGGTGGCACAACTGTCGGGGGCAGGCCAATCATAAACATAAAGGTGTTATATATGAACTATAAGAACTGGATATGGAACCAGACTAGTAAATTCGATTGCCAACTGGATGCGCTTTACTATTATTCTCGGATAACACGGATTCTCGAGGGTGAGATTTTTATTACTAACGCCATAACAGACCGGAAAGGCATCGCCATTGATATTGGGGCAAATCTCGGCATCTGGTCCTATCATTTATCGAAATTATTCGTTCAGGTGGAGGCATTTGAGCCAATTGCGGGTTATTGCGACGTTATACGAAGTACACGCCGTAAGAACATCAGTGTACACAATGAGGGGCTGTCCTCTACGGCAGGCAATATAGAACTGCGGATTCCGATGGAAGATGGACGGTTGCTATTGAAGTCCACCCGGCCTGGCGACGTTAATGGGGAATTCAAAAACGAGGTCGTTCCAATAAAAACACTGGATGACTACGCATTCGCTAATGTGAAGTTCATGAAAATCGACGTGGGGGGACACGAGATTGAAGTGTTAAAGGGGGCTAAAGAAACTATTATCAGGGAAAAACCTGTAATGATCATTGAGATCGAACAGAGACGCCTGGATTTTCCCATGGATAATGTATTCGAATTGCTGAAATCGTACGGATATGAGGCCTTTTTTCTTAGCGGCAGAAAGTTGCGTCGTTACACCGATTTTTCCTATGAGATGGATCAACTTCCATATTTAAATAATTTATCATCCATCTTTTACGTCCACAATTTCATTTTCTGGCCGAAGGACAAACGACGTTGACTTGTATACCCATATACTGGCTGATCCTTCTGCCCACATGGCGATCTGCTTCCTGGACCTGATTTGCTCCTAGGTCAACCTTACCACTGGCAAATATCGGGACGTACCTCAAACTAAAAAACAGTATACTATTCGTAGTTGCATGACGTGGAGAAGATGTAAAAATGTATCGTGACGGAGTGGGTGAACTATGATGAGAAAATTGATTATTGTCCTTTCTGCAATCGTGGCACTGTTTGTCATTGTGATCTCACTCGCTTTGTGGAATGCCAATGGGAATATATTAGATGTTATCGCGGGGCAATTGGAACCTGTACCCAAAACTCTGCAAAGAGATATCAGCGTTACAGGAGGGCAGAGCCAGCCAGCTTACAGCACCTCGGTCAATGTGGACTTGAGCAAACCCATTTCAACCGTATCCAAACAGTATCTCTCGTTTGCAATTGATCTCTCCCAGGTGGTGGGCGGTAAGTGGTGGAATCCCAATGCCAGCAACACAGAAACTGGCTCGGGCACTGTGCATGCTCCCATTTTCGATTTTAACCGGAAAAAACTGGATATCTTAGCAAGTGCTTTGGCTCCAGCATACCTGAGAATCGGCGGCTCCGAGTCGGATAAAGCCTATTACGACCTTAGTTCCAATCCGGGGCAGCCCGCAGTTCCGCCCAAAGGCTATCAGTCTGTCATGACGGCTAAAGAATGGGACGATGTCAATGCCTTTGCAAATAGGAACGGTTTACAGGTGACCTTCACACTCAATGCAGGTCCCTCAGCAAGGAAAAGCGACGGCAGTTGGGATGGAAGCAACGCAGCCGAGCTTTTGGCGTATTCCGCCCAGCATCGTTATCCTGTCGCTATCTGGGAGCTCGGCAATGAGCTGAATATCTTCTGGTTTGTCCACGGGCTGAAGGCGCAGGTACCGGTAGTGCAATATGACAAGGACCTTAAGGCTGCCAGGACCCTGGTGGAGCAGTCTGAACCGGACGCCCGCTTTGCCGGGCAGGGCAGCGCCTTCTGGCCTGTGCTGGGCGAACCGTTATCATTGTTCTATGGATATATGCCGGATTATTTGCAGCAGTCAGGCAGCCTGATCGACCAGGTCTCCTGGCACTATTATCCACAGCAATCGCGCCGCGGGCCGATTGCTTCCAGGCGAGCCTACCCGTCCCGCCTGCTGGATCCCAGAAATCTGGATGAGGTGGGATATTGGGCAGACAAAATCAGAAATTGGAGAGACCTGTATGCGCCAGGCAAACCGATCTGGCTGGCAGAAACCGGCAATGCTCAGTTTGGTGGAGAGCCAGGCCTTTCGGACGTTTATCTGAGCGGATTATGGTGGATGGATGAGTTAGGCATCCTGGCCCGCAAAGGTCACGATGTGGTAGTTCGCCAAACCTTGTGCGGCATGGATTACGGCATGATTAACGACAGTGATCTCAGTCCACGACCTGATTACTGGAACTCGCTTATGTGGAAGCGCCTGATGGGCTCGCAGGTATATTCGGTGCAGGTAAGCGGAGATAACTCAAACAGATTGCGAGCCTACGCACAAGCCTCGGCGGCGGATGAAACCAAATCTGTGACGGTGTTGACTATAAATATTGACTCCCAACGTGATGCCACCGTGTCTTTTCCCGGATTTGAAAATAGTAGCTACGATATCTACCAGATTAACGCTCCGGATATTTTCGGCGATAAAGTATTATTAAATAACAATCAACTGGCGCTCACATCCGATAACGCTGTGCCTGAGATTCACGGAGAATCACGGCAGAGTCAGGGCATCCCAACTGTGACGGTTCATCCACTATCGTACACATTTATCACATTTCCTCTACGTTAAATCCTCAGATACCTACTTTCTTGTAGAAGATCTTCTTTGTTATCTCTGCGCCTGACACATAAAGGACAACGATGCCTAGTATCACGGGTATAACCCAGGCGGGCGGGTATACGAATTGGAAGAAAGCGCCCAGCGGCGTATACGGGAAAACCAGGGCCGCCACGCATACCAAGACCGTGAGCAGCAGCAGGTACTTTCCTGGACGGCTCTTATAGAACGGCCTCCTCGTCCTGATCACCATAACAACCATGGCAGCCGATACAACGGATTCCATGAACCAGCCAGCCCTGAATTCGGGCATCGTGGCATTCATCAACAACAGCAAAACTCCGAAAGTTACAAAGTCGAAAACCGAGCTCAGCAGACCAAATACAAGCATGAAGTTGCGTATGCTTTTTATATCCCAGCGGCGGGGCATCGCTACCATTTCGGCATCGACTGAGTCAGTGGCAATGGCCATTTCGGGCAAATCCGTCATCAGGTTCATAAGCAGAATTTGCACAGGCAACAGGGGAAGGAATGGCAAGAAAAGCGAGGCGGCTGCCATGCTGAACATATTGCCGAAGTTGGCGCTGGCTGCCATAAACACATATTTGAGCGTGTTGGAGAAAGTCGTACGTCCTGCACGTATTCCCGCGGAAAGTACGCTCAAGTCTTTTTCCATAAGCACGATGTCCGCAGCTTCCTTAGCCACATCGACGGCGCTATCAACGGAAATGCTGACATCGGCCGCATGCAGGGCAGAAGCGTCGTTTATACCATCGCCCATGAAGCCGGTCACATTCCCGGCTTTTTTCAGAGCAACGATAATGCGCTCTTTCTCATTTGGCTCAACCTCGGCGAAGGCGTCCACATTGTTCACGCTGCTCACCAGCGCCATGTCACTCATTTTCTCAAGGTCGGAAGCGGACAGTATCCGCGGCTCGGCAATCCCCACCTCCCTGCAGACGGTTGCAGTAACCAGGCGGTTATCGCCGGTTATGATCTTCAACGAGACACCCAGTTGCTTGAGCTCCGCAATAACCTGAGCAGTGTCACTCCTTGGAGGATCGAACAACACCAGGAATCCCAGGAATGTCATGTCAACTTCAAGAGCAGCGTTGATGACCGTGGCGGCGCCGATATCGCGGTAGGCAATACCCAGCATGCGAAAACCCTGCCGGCTAAGCTCTTCAAATTTCTTTTCAATCTCTGCACTTGCCGTATTTATATTCACGACCGTCTGCGTTCCGGTTTCTGCATGGGAACAAATTTGGAGTATATGTGACAATGCGCCTTTGGTAACCATTATGTGAGCGCCATCTTTTTCTAATAGTATACTGATACGTTTGCGCACGAAGTCATACGGTATCTCGTCCAGCTTGTTATAGCCGGTGATATCGTGATGGCAGTAGGCACGAATGGCATTATCTATGGGATCTGAAAAGCCGGTCTCATAGTAGGCATTCAAATAGGCGTAGAAAAGTACCCGTTCGCTCTTGGCGCCGTTGATATCCAATGCGTCGTGAACACGCACAATGCCCTCGGTCAGCGTGCCTGTCTTGTCCGAGCAAAGCACATTCATACTGCCAAAATTCTCGATTGAAGCCAACCTTTTAACGATGACCTTCTGCTTTGCCATGCTTTTAGCACCCTGCGACAGATTTACGGTAATGATTGCGGGCAGCAACTGCGGAGTAAGCCCGACAGCTAGTGCGGCAGCAAACAGAAACGCATCCAGCACAGGCCTGTGGAAGTAAACATTGATGGCAAATATGGCAATCACTAGTATCAGCGTGATTTCCACCAGCATGACGCCGAACCTTCGCACGCCGTGCTCAAATTCGGTCTCGGGCGGACGCAGCTTCAGCCGCTCCGATACCTTTCCAAACTCGGTGCTTTTGCCCGTGTGCACGACAACAGCCCGGCCACTCCCGCTGATCACATGAGTGCCCATGAAGAGGCTGTTTGTCCTCTGCCCGAGCACGACGCTTTCCCCAAGCGTACCAGCCTCCTTTTCTACCGGGTAAGTCTCCCCAGTAAGTATGGCTTCATCTGTAAACAGATCTTTTGATTCGAGTATCAGGCAATCACCGGGTATAACATCACCAGCTTTGAGGATGGCTATATCGCCGGGAACGACGGATCCTAATGGGATATCCTGCTGGCGTCCGCTACGCAATACCGTTGCCTTGACCTGTACCAGTGCTATCAGCCGCCGGGCCGCATCGTTGGCGCTGTGCTCCTGCCAGAAGCCGAGCAGCCCACTGATGATCACAATGATAAGGATAATTATAGGGTTGGCTATATCACCAAGAAAGAAGGACAGTATTGCTGCAAAAACCAGTATCAGGACGAGAGGACTTTTAAATTGAGACAGTAGAAGCGTTAGCGTATCGGTCTGTGCTTTTGCTCCAAGCAGGTTTGGGCCATACTCCTCCAGCCTTTTCTGCGCTTCGTCATCCGTCAGTTCCCCAGAAGTTGCCTGCAGCTCCCGCAGCACGACTTCAGCAGGCATGCTCCAGAATGCTTTCAACTGCGGCTCTTCAAGCTGTTGTTGTTTACTGCCCATATTTTTATCTTTTTTTACCATGACCATTCCATATAAACCGTATGCGGATTTATACAGGATTTTAACAGACGCAAAAGGAAAATGTAAGAGCTACCGATTGACAAGGCAGTTTTCATAGAAAACAAGCGCAGCGCCGCCGGAGCGGAAAAGCTAGTCCAGCAATGGATCAATATTAATGATATCAGGTACCGGTAACATGCAAATTGACCTGCTACCAAAAGGTGCTACAATTACAAACGGTTTGAATTTATGGTTAAGTTTGATTTGCGTCGAGTGATTGACATCAGCAGTGGAGAAAAATGTTTCGCGATATAGGAATAGAAGAGCTTTTAGTTATCCTTGTAATCGCTCTGCTGGTATTCGGTGCCGCTAAATTGCCGCAAATTGGCCAGGACCTGGGCAAAGCCATACGTAGCTTCCGAAAAGCTCTTTCCGCAGAAGAAGCTAAGCCTAGGGAACAAATAGATACCAGCAAGGCTGAGGCCACTACCAAAGCTGTCGACAATGATAAAGGAAGCAATTAATACATAGTTGGAGTAGATTATCACGATTGGAAAGTAATCCCTGCCACGGAATTGCCGGAATTTGTAAGTATTTTCCTAACTATCAGGCAAATGATCCAGTTTCTAGTCCTGCATCTATTACACAATGAGCAAAATTAATTGGCTTAAATTAGGCATCATCTTTCTAATTTTTGCTGTATTCAGCATAGCTTTGGCTTATGCAACTCAAATTCTTTTACAGAACATCCACCTCCCACTATATAAGTATGAACTAGCGGCGTACTTAACAATTTTCGTTGTTGCCATAGTGGTTAACCTTTCACTGGTACCCTTGCCTTTTGTAGTATCTATTATGATTGTTGCCGCCTCCAGGTGGAATCCCTGGCTGGTTGCACTATCAGGTAGTCTGGGAGCCAGCCTGGGTGAGATGAGTTATTATTACCTCGGATTCATCAGCAAGAAAGTGGCAGTTCCTGACGATATTATTGGATATAATAAAGTAAAAGCCTGGGTTGAGAAATACGGAATGTGGGCGATAGCTTTCTTATCGTTTCAGCCGGTTCTGCCCATAGAGATTGGCGGCCTGGTTGCCGGCCTGACTAAATACCCGTTGTTCAAATTTCTGCTGGCCCTGTGGATAGGCAAATTTCCAAAATATATCATCTTGATTTTTCTGGGTTCCGTGATTTTGCGCCTGGTTCCGATGCCACATCTTAACTGGTTACCGTTTTAACCTTAACGGAAGTACCTATTAATATACACTTAGAAATTGATGAAGGATTAGCTAATGAAATACTGGAAAAAAACATGCATAACCTGTGCTATTGTTTCGGTAGTCGCCTTATCACTCATATCCTGTTATCAAAAACCAAGCCAGAGTGTTTTTAACTACGATCCTTCTAAGAACTATGCTGCTTTTTTAGTTCTTAACACAGCGATCGGTAAAAATACCCTCGAGAGTATGAAGCAGCACTCTATAGATGAGCAATACGAAATCGGTCCGGTTGAGTTTTATGATCCGGGTACCAAGGACTTTGAATCTATACTACGCAAGCTTACGGCGAACAAACAGGTTAAGTTGGTGTGGATAATCAGTTCAGTGTGGGATGTATCAGAGATTAAAACAGCCATGACAAAAGTTGAATATAAGGGCCCTTATAGATATGCACCTATTTCGGAGCAAGCTGGGCAAATAAAAATAGATCAGTGAGATTGGCCGGCATGGTCGACTCCAGGCTTGAACCGCCCTATCATCCGGTGATATCGCGCGCTATACTCGGCATCAGTAATGTCTGCCAGAGCATTGGTAATGTCATCTCCAATCCTGAACCGCTTGAACTTGGCTTCGTCCCGAAAGCGTGCCCGCATCTCTTTCTCATTTCACGGTTGCCCATGCAGAATGTAGTTACAATAATTAAACGTGAAATTGCGCTGCTCAACAGGGAGGTCTTTGCAACACTTATTGAAGCCAGAATATTGATACAGGATTGGAGGGAAGAATATAATCAGGTCAGGCCACACAGTGCGCTCAAATACCGTACACCCACTCCCGAGTCGATTATGGCAATGGCTCAAACTTAACAGGTGGTACAACTATCGGGGGCAGGTCACTACGGTTAACCCTAATAACGCTATAATTGCTTCGTAACGTGTTCTAAGCAAAACCGAGGAAATCGGGACTATAACAGATGAGTAATTCTGAGAAGGGACAGTCAATCATACATCACCTTGCGGAGTTGCGGCGTAGAATAATCGTATCGCTTGTAGTAATTATTGTCGCAAGCAGCGTATCATTTACTTTCGCCCGCTATGCCTTCGAATTCTTGCTATCGAATGTACCGTCAAACATAAACTTCGTTTATACCGATATCACTGAAATGGCTGGAACTTACGTGAGTGTTAGTCTATATTGCGGTTTACTCATCGCCTCACCTGTCATTATCTACCAGATCATAGCGTTCATCCATCCGGCACTTACAGGGCAAGAGAAACGGTATCTTTACACCATCATGCCCATGATATTGGCCTTTTTCTTCGCAGGAGCAGCCTACGCTTATTACGTTTTTCTTCCGCCGACACTCGAACTTCTCATGCAGTACAAATGGATACCCGAGGTCGGTACTCGCATCATTCCGATGATCAAAATAGGGAGCTATATTTCATTCACTGCCAGTGCGCTTTTCTGGATAGGTCTGTGTTTCGAGCTTCCTGCCTTGATCTTCCTACTGGCTAAAATAGGCCTTGTCTCATACAGATGGCTTCTGAAGCAGTGGAAGTGGGCAATCATTGGAATTTTTATCTTTGCCGGACTCATTACTCCTACAGGCAACCCCGCCAACCAGAATATTTCAGATATAATCCTATTAGACTTGGGCTTCATAGTGTCTGCCCCGATATTTATCCTTTATTTTCTCAGCATTTTGTTAGCCTGGCTCGCAAAGAAGCCGGAGAAAGCGCCTCTCGTTGTTACCGTGAGCCAAGATTAGCCCTAGGCAGGGTCCAGTCAAGGACCTGTCTGAGATTGCAATATTTAGGCATGGAGCCCCAGCAACTGACGAACCATCACCAACATAGTGTGCACTATATTCGCCATCGATAATATCTGCCAGGCCGTTGCTCTTACCCGTGCTCAACATACCCTTTTCCAGGGACTGATCTTCCTGACTAGCGCTGTAATTTGTGCCAGGGGCTTATTAATCAACGGCTCCCGGCAGAACAGCTTCCCAAATCATTGATCGTATCCTTAAGTCGTAACGGTGGAGAACAATTGGATTTGGTAGAATGGTCATGATGATCGGTCGATTTCAAGCTAGTTGTTAGTCAAGAGGCGGCTCGATAAACAAAAGTATAGCTTTTTTATAAATGTCACGCTTGATAATTCTTCGTTTTGGCATTTTACTTCTTAGTATCGCGAAGTTGACCTAGATACTTTGAGGAAGGATATTTGAATATGGGGTCTAGATGGAAAATTGAAGATTGCCCTGGGTCAATCGCCATGCCAGATGGAGTAGCCCAAAGTAACAGCCCGTTCGGCGTAGGAAATATGCCGTATATAACTATGTGGAATTGAGACTCATAGATTAGTTGAAATACAGGATCACCGTCCTGATTAACCACCTCAAATTTATTCTCATCATAGTTCTGATCCCAATGTCCAGGCACAACTACGAATGATGTTCCGTGTATTTGTATGGATGCAAAATTTGGCCCGCCGTAGACCGATGCATCAACATAAACTTTGCCGTTTTCTGCATAAACAATGAATGTCACATTGTCGGTTACGTAAACATGAGCAGGTCCGTTCTCTAGATCTGACAATCTGTAAGAAACTGGCCATAGTCCGATCGTTAGGGTAACATTCTCAGAAGGATTTATCTGCGATGCATCTACGGAAGTGGGAATCTTAGATGCTTTTGACAACATGGACGGTTTAGAGGGGGCCATGGCATCCGAAGGGGTATTTAGATTATCAGAGGTTTTGGGAGTAGGACTCGCTTGCTTTCCCGTGTCATTGGATACTACTCCATTAACCCCATTCGTCAAGGAAGCTGTCGAGTTTTCCGTTAAGCTATTTGTTGTTGAGGCGGATTTACCTCCGCTGACATAGTTGTATCCGAAATAGCCAAGAATAATTACAATAAGAAATATCCCTACACCCAGGACAATACGTACGATTGGTCGTCCGGCTTTAGGCTTGGTGTGCTTCTGATTAGCGGTCTTTTCCTTTGCCTTACTATTTCGCCTTTTCTTACTCAAAATATATCCTCCAAATAAGCGCTGGGATTTTAGCATGCGCAGTGATAGCAGGAAACGCTTCATACACTGAGGGATAGCTGGCAATAACCTGCATTAACTATGTAACCTCCTGTCTATCAACGATTTAGCTTTAAAAAGGTTGCATATAGGCCACTATTCTGACGACTCATTACGTTCCTTCTCCATTCAGAACCCGTCTCGTCAATTCTCGTGCTTCAGCACTCGTA
>JBEKCL010000108.1:0-11457 GCA_050014895.1 Dehalococcoidia bacterium | reverse complement strand
GTACAATATCATCTCCATTGATTTAATCAACAATTGAAGCCACCGAATTAGCCGTCCACGCAGGTCAAGAAACACCTGATCCAACTACGGGATCAAGGGCTGTTCCAATCTACCAAACGACTTCATATGTATTCAAGAATACAGAGCATGCCGCGAATTTGTTCGGTCTCAAGGAACTGGGCAACATCTACACAAGGTTGATGAACCCGACAACTGACATATTTGAACGGCGGATTGCTGCTGTTGAAGGGGGAAACAGCGCTGTAGCTGCGTCATCGGGACAGGCTGCGGAAACATTCGCCATTTTAAACATAACTGAAGTGGGCGACGAGATAGTGTCTGCAGACAATCTGTACGGTGGCACATATCAGCTGTTCCATTACACTTTTCCCAAGTTGGGACGTACTGTTAAGTTCGTTAACTCAACCAAACCGGATGAATTCCGCAAGGCGATAACGAGCAAGACCAGGGCGATATACGCTGAGGCGGTAGGGAATCCCAAGTTGGATGTGCCTGACTTCGAAACGTTGGCCAAAATTGCCCACGAGGCAGGCATACCGCTGATTATCGATAATACGGTTGGCACCGGCCTGGTGCAACCCATTAAATACGGCGCCGACATAGTGGTCCTTTCCGCCACCAAGTTCATAGGCGGTCATGGGACATCCGTAGGCGGGGCCATCGTCGATTCCGGAAAATTTGCCTGGAATAATGGTAAATTCCCGGGTTTCACCGAGCCGGATCCCAGTTATAATGGGTTAAAGTTCTGGGACGCTTTTAGTAACTTCCCCGGTTTAGGCAATGTGGCCTTTACCTTTAAAGCCCGTGTGCAATGGATGAGGGATGTCGGTTTTGTTGTCAGCCCGTTCAATTCATGGCTGTTCCTGCAGGGTCTGGAGACATTGACGTTAAGACAGAAAAAACACTCTGAAAATGCCCATGCCCTGGCCCGGTTTTTAAAGGCACATCCATCGGTATCATGGGTGAATTATCCGGGACTGGAAGACCACCCGTCACACAAGCTGGCCAGGAAATATTTCGGCACGCATTTCGGAGCCCTTGCCGGATTCGGCGTCAAAGGCGGGCTTGCAGCAGGAAAAAAGTTCATAGAATCGGTAAAACTGCTTTCCCACCTGGCCAATATCGGAGACGCCAAGACACTGGTGATTCATCCAGCATCAACCACCCATGCACAGCTTACGAAAGAGGAGCGTCTGGCAACGGGTGTAACCGATGACTATATCAGGCTTTCAGTTGGACTGGAAGACATTGAAGATATCAAAGAGGATGTCGACCAGGCTTTGAAAGCAGCAGTGAAAGGTAAATAGCATAAAAGGATAATACCTTGGAAATAGATAAGACTATAGGAATAGTAGAAACAAAACACGTGACTTTCGCCAATCCGCCGGATGACCTGGTGCTCGAATCCGGCGAGAGGCTGGGGCCTATCACGCTTGCCTATGAGACTTACGGCCTTCTTAATGAAGGCCGGACAAATGCAATACTGGTCTTTCATGCATTGTCCGGCGATGCCCACGCAGCAGGTTACTACCAGGGCGATGATAGCCACGGCTGGTGGGATGGTATGATCGGTCCGGACAAAGCTTTCGATACCAATAAATACTTTGTTATTTGTTCCAATGTGATCGGGGGCTGTATGGGCTCAACCGGGCCGTCCTCTATAAACCCCAAAACCGGGCACCCTTACGGCCTCGATTTTCCGATCATCAGCATCAAGGACATGATAAATGCCCAGGCCATGCTGCTGGATTACCTGGGGATCGATAAATTGCTGTGCGTATCCGGCGGTTCGATGGGTGGCATGCAGGCGTTGCAGTGGGCAGTCTCGTACCCGGCACGGGTGCGTTCAGCCATCCCTATTGCCACCACAGCGCGGCACTCTCCTCAGCAGATTGCCTTTAACGAAGTAGGCAGGCAGGCCATCATGGCTGACCCAAACTGGAATAATGGTGGCTACTATAGCGGCACGCCGCCCACGCGAGGACTTTCCGTAGCCAGGATGGTGGGACATATTACGTACATGAGCGATGCCTCGATGGCAGAAAAATTTGGGCGCCGTTTCAAAGATCGCGTAGATAATGAGAAGTTCGAGCCTGATTTCGAGGTCGAAGGATATCTGCAATACAGGGGTGACAATTTCGTTAAGAGATTTGACGCAAACTCTTACCTGTATATCACCAAGGCACTCGACTATTTCGACCTGGATAATGGCAAGAGCTTGAACCAGGTGCTGAAAGGCGTCAAGGCCAAATTCCTGGTAATTGCATTCAAGTCGGACTGGCTATACCCGGCGTATCAATCACGCGAGATCGTGAAAGCCTGCAAGCTGGCAGGTATCGATGCTACATATTGCGAGCTGAATTCGAGTTATGGGCATGATGCATTCCTGCTGGAAATCGAGGAGCAGGAATACCTGGTCAAGCACTTCCTGAGTAATGTCACAGAAAGCAACGGGAATGGCAAATCATGAGTTACAATGATATAAAAAATATACGGCTGGATCATAGCGTAATACTGGACTGGGTTGAAGAAGGCTCCACAGTGCTGGAATTGGGATGTGGCGGTGGAGACCTACTGTACCTGCTCAGCCAGCGGAAAAAGGCCAATGTCAGCGGACTCGAGATAGACGAAACGTCGATATTTACCTGTGTGTCACGTGGTTTGAGCGTGTCTCACCAGGATATAGATGAAGGCCTGTCCGAATATGCCGACCGTGCTTTCGATTACGTCATCATCAACCAGTGTTTGCAGGAGGTGAGGAAACCTCATGTTGCACTTTCCGAAGCTGTCAGAGTCGGGAAAAAGGCCATCGTCGGGTTTCCAAACTTTGCCCATTACCAGACTCGCATTCAGCTTGCTTTCAAAGGGGTGGCGCCTGTCACGCCGTCCCTTCCCTACCAGTGGTACGATACTCCCAACCTGCATTTTCTGAGCATTAAAGACTTTACCGGTTATTGCAGTAAGAACAATTTCAACATTGAAAAGAGAGCTTTTCTTGGCAGGATAAAACTGGTACACTTCTGGCCAAACCTGCTTGCTGATTCGGCACTTTTCAAGATAAGCCGTAAAATTTAAGACAGGAGAGAACGGGGCAGGATAACGGGAGAACCTGACATGAAACGCGTATACATGGATTATGCTGCTACGACACCGGTCATGCCGGAAGTCATTGAGGCGATGTCGCCTTATTTCCACGATAAGTTTGGGAATCCTTCCAGCATACATTCAATGGGCCAGGAAGGCAGGGATGCTGTCGAAAAGGCACGCGGGCAGGTTGCATCTTTAATCCGCTGCCAGCCTGAAGAGGTGGTCTTTACCGGTTGCGGGACTGAAGCGGATAATCATGCGATCAAAGGGGTTGCTTTTGCCAACCGGGAAAAGGGCAACCACATAATCACTACTACTATTGAGCACCATGCCGTCCTTTATACATGCGAGTTTATAAAGAGCATGGGGTTCGATGTGACCTTCGTCCCGGTCGACAAATACGGTATGGTGGACCCTCGTGATGTTAAAAAAGCCATTACCAAAAAGACATTGCTGGTCTCGGTCATGCATGCCAACAACGAGGTCGGAACGATACAGCCCATTGAAGAAATTGGCAAGATAACCCGGGAGGCGGGAGTATATTTCCATGTTGACGCTGTGCAGACCTTCGGACATCTCCCCATAGATGTCGATAAACTGGGGATCGACTTCCTGTCCGCATCTGCACATAAATTGTATGGCCCCAAGGGAGTCGGCATGCTGTATATCAGGCCGGGCAGCTCGATTGTTCCGCTGCTGCATGGCGGTGAACAGGAGGAAGGTAGGCGAGCAGGCACGGAGAATGTGCCCGGTATAACCGGGTTTGGCAAAGCTGCCGAGATAGCACAGCAGGATATGCAGAAAGAAGCTGTAGCGCTAACCGGTTACAGGAAAAAAATGATCGAATCTATCCTGGGCAACGTTGGTGACACTTATCTAAATGGGCACCCACAAATCAGATTGCCCAATAACGTCAATTTCAGCTTCGATTTTATTGAGGGTGAATCGATATTAATGTACCTGGATGCCGAAGGCATCTGCGCCTCGACCGGGTCGGCCTGCAGTTCGGCCAGTTCCGAACCGTCGCATGTGCTGACGGCTATGGGCATACCCGTAGAAAGGGCGCGAGGATCGTTGAGGCTAACAATGGGGAGATGGACCACGCAAGATGATATCGACAAAGTTGTTGAAGCGCTGCCGCGCATCGTAGCAAAGCTGCGGGAGATGTCGCCGCTGGTCAAAGAGAAGTGCGGCTGGATCAACTATCTTTAATTGCAAAGGAAGTATTCATTTAACAGGCAGGAGAATTTCACGATGATTGCATACTGTGGCCTGAACTGCACTGAATGTCCCGCTTATATCGCGACGAAGGCGAATGACGATAAGCTGCGTGAAGAGGCCGCAAAGCTCTGGACTGAGCTATATAAGCATGAAATACGCCCGGACCAGATAAATTGCACAGGTTGCAAGTCAGAAGGCAAACGTTTCTTTTTCTGCCGGATATGTGGGATTAAGAAGTGTGCTGCTGAAAAAGGGCATGGTACCTGCGCTCACCGCCCCGATTTTGGATGTGAAAAGATTGAGGGGCTGATGCAGATGGACCCCAATGTTAAAAAAGCACTTGAGGGACAGAGAATATAATTGGGGAAATAATCCCAGTATCAGGCAGTATTAATGTCTGGTCGCAGTATTCAAGATTTATTAGCGGCAGGCCTGATCGAAAAGGGGACGGGGGATGCTGACGAGATCGTTGACTTAATCAAGTCGGCTGAGCAGGGGTTGCGTGAAGCCCGGCCTGTTATTGTAGATGATCCTGTGAGAGGCGTTTCGCAGATGTATGATGCGCTTTATTCCGCCTGCCGGGCTTTTATGCTATCGCAGGGTTACCGTGTTGTGGTTGGGGATGACTATACGGCAGTATTAAAATTTTGCGAAGCGTCTCTCGATCAGAAAGAAGTTGAAACACTTAAGATGTTTGATGCTGCCGAAAGGCGAAGGCATGACGAAATGTACGATGGGTGTTTTTCTCTCACGTCAGAGGATGCCTCTATAATGTTTATAAGGGCAAGGAAATTCATAGCGCGTATTAAAATGGCATTAGCCATTTCAAAGTAATAATGTCTTGGTCCTGGGGGTGGTTTATGACAAGGTCTTTTGATGATATAGGCAAAGAGGAAATGAGGGACCTTTTGGGCAAAGGGTGGCTGACACATGACGGTGCATGGTTTTTCTCCGTCTGCAATGAATACGGTGTAAAAGAGGCCAACCGGTTAAATAAGACAGCCATAAAATCCATGGTGCCTTTTGAAGTCCAGAGGCTCAAGCAAATTATGGCGTTCGATGAGCGTCAATTGACAAACGTAACAGCGATTGTGAAGTTCATGGAAGAAGGTATGAGGCTGATCCTTCCGGAATCCGTATTGAGCAAGTATCATTTCAATATAGAATCACCAAATATATTACAGTGGGAGTGGGAGAAAAATGAATGTTTTGCCTATAAAGGGATGAGCAGGATGGGTGTGATTGATGGATATGAGTGTGGGGTTATGTACCGAATAGAATGCTGGTTTGAATCACTGGGACTAAAATTCGAGTCAAATGTAAAATCAGGCCATTGCCAGATGCATACGAGGGGTCATTGCCGCGGACAATACAAATTTAATATATAAACCTGTGTAAGGACGCACCGTCAGGTGCGCCCCTTTGATATTCAACTAATGAGACTGCTTTCTGCGTGTTACATAGATGACGCCGATGGCGAAGGCGAAGAGAATGACAGCGCCGCCGATGATGAGGATAGTGGAATCAGTCAGCCAATCCACTTTGAGGCTGCCTGCCAGTTTTCCCTCTACATAGACCGTGTAAGTGCCCGGCTTGTTGCAGCTTATGGTGAAGGTAAGGGGTACGCTGCTGCCGCTGGTAACGGTGACGCCCTGGTTTGTTGCCACCTCACCATTTACATATACCTTAATGTTACTGCTCCCGTTAGATGTACCCGCGTTGACTACATCAGCCGTGACGGTCACCGGTGTGCCTGGTGTAACCTTTGTAGCGGAGAGCGAAGCGCTCTTTACTGTTATATCTGGAAGTGCAACCGGCGCCTGCTGGGTTATGGTTGTTGACATCGTACCCTGGCCATATACTTGGGCGGCAGCGACAGGCTCAGCCGGTCCGCCAGGGTCGATGATGGTGCCGTTGGCGAGACCGTCTGCATCACAAAGCCCGCCGTCGGTGAGAGATAACATTAAAGTGTAATCGTTCAAGCGGGTCATGATACGGGTGGTGCAGTCAACCAGTTGACTGCCGGTGCACTTGTAATACTTTACATCGGTAGGGATGCGTCGCGGGAATTTTATCGAGACCTTGACCGTCTGTCCGGCGGTGAGGTCGCTGATCTTAAATGAGAACAGACCGTAGGAGAAGTCGTAGCCTGACGGGGTGGAACACCTTGTATCCGCAACTCTAACGCGGGTCAGGTTGCTGATCGAACCATAATCTACGGTAAAGTTGACCGTGCCCAGGTCAGTGCCGACCGAGGCTGCCCTGGAACCGCAACCGCTGCCGTAATGCAGGATAGTGCCGTCCGAACCGACAGCGAAGACGCTACTGCTGCATTGCCCCCAGATACTATTCAGATCTGGAGTAGTGCCACTGGTCATGGCGGTCCAGGCGCTGCCGTCGTAATGTAAAATTATGTAGTTGTTACCAGCCACAAATATGTCATCAGCCGAAGTGCCCCAAAGGCCCGTCAGCGATGCAGATGATAAAATGGTGGAGCTCCAGGTGCTGCCGTTGTAATGCCATAGCGTGCCGCTTGCGTCCGCAGCATAAACGTTGCTGCTGGAAGTGCCCCAGACAGCATATAAGCTGTCGTAAGTGACGTTGCTTTGGGTCCATGCGGTGCCGTTCCAGTGCAGGACGACGCCATTGCTGCTGACAGCGTAGACATCGTTATACGAAGTGCCCCAGACGGCCAGGAGAGCGACTTCCTGTCCGGGCGTGGTCATGGCGGTCCAGGTGCTGCCGTTCCAGTACAGGATGGTCTCCGCAGTGCCGACAGCGAAGACGCTATTGGACGAGTTTCCCCAGACGCCGTAGAGATCCAAGCTGGTATTGCTGGTCATGGTGGTCCAGGTGCTGCCGTTGTAATGGAGCACTGTGCCGTTGGCGCCTACGGCAAAGACATCGCTGCCCGAGCTGCCCCACACACCTCTGAGGGTCTGTGTAGTGCCGCTGGTCATGGCGGTCCAGGTGCTGCCGTTGTAATGGAGCACCGTGCCATTGGTGCCTACGGCAAAGACGTCGCCGCCCGAGCTGCCCCATACACTATAAAGATTTTCAGTAGTTCCGCTGGTCATGGCGGTCCATGTATAGGCGGCTTCGGCAGTGGAGGGCATGGTAATTAAGGGGAAAGCTACCGATAACAGGATCACTAGTATGGTCAATGACAGCAACCGCTTATGAAAAGGCATGGTATCCTCCTGTACTGATATATGATGTGTATACCATGAAATTATATGTATATTAAGAGAAATCTAACATGCAGTGCTAGCTATGTCAAATATGCGCAAAATATTAAGAAGATCCTGGAGGAACCCATGAGTAAAGCTGAATAAAGAAGTGAAAAAAGAAGGAGCGTACCTTCAGGTACGCTCCTGATATATCCTGACTAATGCGCCTGTCTTCTGCGTGTTACATAGATGACGCCGAGAGCGAAGGCGAATAGAATGGCTGCGCCGCTGATGATGAGGATGTTGGAATCGGCCAGCCAATCTACGGTGAAGCTGCCGGCATTAGTGCCGCCGACATAGACGGAGTAAGTGCCCGGCTCGTTGCGGCTGACGGTGAAGGTAAGTGGGGTGTTGCTGCCGCTGCTGACTGTTACGCCCTGGCTGGACTCTTCCTGTCCGTTCACGTAGACCTTGATGCTGGCGGTTCCGTTAGATGTGCCTGTGTTGGCGACATCGGCTGTGACGGTTACGGGAGTGCCCGGTGTAACCTTTGTAGCGGAGAGTGAAGCGCTCTTGACCGATACGGCTGGAAGTGCAACCGGCGCCTGCTGGGTTATCGTCGTCGACATCGTACCCTGGCCGTAAACTTGGGCGGCGGCGACAGGCTCAACCGGACCGCCCGGGTCGATGATGGTGCCGTTGGCCAGACCGTCGGCGTCGCCAAGGCCTCCGTCGGTAAGTGACAGCACCAGCGTATTATCATTGAGGCGGGTCATGATACGGGTGCAGTCAACCATATTGCCGCTGAGGCACTTGTAATACTTTACGTTGGTAGGGAGGTGACGCGGGAATGATATCGTGACCTTGACTGTCTGCCCGACAGTGAGGTTGCTAATCTTAAATGAGAACAAGCCGTAGGGGAAATCATAGCCTGCGGGAGTCGAGCACCTTGTATCTGCTACTCTAACGCGGGTCAGGTTGCTGATTGAACCATCATCTATAGCGAAGTTGACCGTGCCCAGGTTGGTGCCGACTGAGGCTGTCCTGGTACCGCAGCCGCCGGAATGAAGAATCGTGCCGGAATCGCCGACGGCAAAGATGTCGAAATTGCTGCTGCCCCAGATACCGTTCAAATATGCACCATCAGGTATTGTAAGCTCGGGCCAGATACTGCCGTTATAAAGTTTGATAAGGCCGGAACCGCCAAAATTATATGCTGTAGCATAGATATTGCTGCCTGACGTGCCCCAGAGACATGTGTGTATTACCTCCATGGCGAAGCCTGGTGCGCTCCAGTTGCTGCCGTTATAATGCCGCATTACATTGGAGTTACCAGCGGTCCAGATATCGCTGGCCGAGCTGCCCCAGATAGCATTGAGATCATAGCCGTATCCGCCGTCTATTTGTGTCCAGGAAGTGCCGTCGAAGTGATATATATTGCCCCCCGATCCGACAGTGTAGACGTTATTATATGCGGTACCCCAGACGGCATTAAAAGAGGATTCATTTCCAGGAGTAGTCATGGGCGTCCAGGTGCTTCCGTTCCAATACGTGATGACCTGCATGCCGCCGACGGCGAATACGTTATTGGCGGCGTTACCCCAGACGGCGTTAAGGTCACGCTGGGTGCCGCTGCTCATGGTGGTCCATGTGCTGCCGTCCCAGTGCAGTATGGTGCCGGACCAGCCCACGGCGAAGACATTGGTGGCCGAACTGCCCCATATTCCGTTAAGGCCCATGGAAGTCCCGCTGTTCATAGTGCTCCAGGTGCTGCCGTTATAGTGGAGTATTGTGCCATTGTAGCCGACGGCGAAGACGTTACTGCACGAGCTGCCCCACACTGAATTGAGTTGTTTCGTAGTGCCGCTGTCCTGGACGATCCATGAATCAGCGGCTGCTGCGGGAGTGGGTGTTGAAACTAAAGGAAAAGCGGCCGCTAACAGGACCGCTATTAAGACGAGTGAAAGCAACCACTTATGCAAAGACATTGTATCCTCCTGTATTCATGTATGATACACGTACTCTGAAATTATATGTATGCCACAGCAAAATTTAACATTTGATGCTGGTAATGTCAATTATGAACAAAATATTTGAGAGGATCACAGAGAAATACATATTGTAAATCATATGGTCGCATGGGAATTATTCGCCTATCAGCCTGTACATATTTTTGTAGGCATCAGCGAAAGCGGGGTCTTCTTTTTCGAAACCGATCTTGAGCTCTCTCATCCTTTTTGCGAATTCCTTCCGGTCGCCTTTGCTGACAAGACCGGACCATTCCCCTGCCTTTGAATGAAACAGTTTCTCAATCCCGGCCAAACCAGGCAGGTTCATCTGCAAAGATGAATAGAATTCCGAGTCTTCTGACACGACTCCTTCCGCCATTGTAAGCAGTGTCCGATAGGTGGTGCCGCTGATCTCACGCGCTTTTTCCAGCTTGTCGAGGTGAAGCAGTGTATCCGCGGATACGAGCGCAATGAAATGCGACAGTCCAAGTACGATGCTCATGAGATCATCGTGCTCAACCGGCTCCATGACCGCGACCTTGGCCCCCCTATCCTCCAGATATTTCTTTGTCTTGTCCGCCAGCTTTTCTTCCGCATCATTGATGGGCGTCAGTACGAACCGCTGCCCTTTGATATCGCCTGCCCCGGGACCGAACATGGGATGGACACCCAGGATCGTGCCTTTCTTAATGTATTTATGCATTATTTCAACCGGCTTTGCTTTGATAGAAGTGATATCGAAGATGTACTGGCCGGCATGGGTGTGGGGCGCTATTTCTTTGACAATAGATTCGAAGCTATTAATCGGTACCGAAAGAATAACTGCGTCTGACGCAGCGACTGCCTGCTCATTGGATGCGGATTCAACACCCAATCGCCCCGCCGTCTCCCGGAGCTTGGCCTGGTCGCGACCGGAAATGACAACCTTTTTACCTTCTTTAGACAGGAACCGGGCGAACCATTGCCCCATATTGCCGTAGCCACCGACTATGGCTATCTTCATTTTTCGAACTCTTTCAGTATTGCCGTTGCTTTTGGATATGAGCCCAGCACCTTTAAAAATGTGGAGTTGTCTTTTAAATGTGCGAGCGCTTCCTGGATGGCCGCGTCTTTGCGGTGCCCCTCAAAGTCGAGGTAGAAATTGTATTCCCAGGGTTTTTGCCTGGTTGGACGTGATTCGATCTTGGTCAGGTTGATGCCTCGGTCGGCAAATGCCCTGAGAGCCTCGTACAATGTTCCGGGTTTGTGTTGAAGCATGAAAACAATGGAAGTTTTGTCGTTGCCCGTAGGAGTTGAGTCCTGGGTGCTCAGAATGAAGAACCTGGTCGTGTTATTGTGGTTGTCTTCTATCTCGCTGGCGAGGATCTTCATATCATAAATCTGGGCTGCCTTGGCGCTGGCGATGGCGGCCCCGTCCATGATCTTCTGTTCCTTGATCATTTTCACGCTTCCCGCTGTATCGTAGGTGGGGATTACCTCGCACCCCAGCATTTTCAGGTAGCCGGCGCACTGCGCAAGCGCCTGTGGATGGGAATAGACCTTTTTTATCGATTCCAGCGTGGCGCCTTTGTTGGCTATGAGGTAGTGAGTTATTTTGATCTGCGTTTCGCCGCGCACCATTACATCAGTATCCAGCAGGAGGTCATAGGAACGTGTTATGCTGCCTACCTGCGAGTTTTCCACCGGAATAATCCCGTAAGGCAGCGTGCCTTCCTGGACCGCTGCAAAGATTTCCTCAAGTGTATCGAAAGGCCCGGTCTCCACTGACGGGCCGAAAAAGCTTACCGCTGCCTCCTGGCTGTAGGCGCCCGGCTCTCCCTGGAAGCCGACCTCCAATCCCTGCACGCTTTTTGAGGCTTTAATGATCAGCTTATAAATGCGTTCAACGTCTTCCTGGCTAATACCTTCTTTTTTGGCGACGTCGCGGACATTTTTTATGACCTGCGCTT
>JBEKCL010000107.1:0-11638 GCA_050014895.1 Dehalococcoidia bacterium | reverse complement strand
TGGGAAGCAGGTGGCAATTCTTGTACCCACCACTATCCTGGCGCAGCAGCACATGAATACGTTCAGGGAAAGATTAAAGACCTTTCCTGTTAAGGTTGAAATGCTCAGCAGGTTCTGTTCGCATAGAGAGCAATCTGAAGTGATAGAGCGGCTTGCTGAGGGAACTGTGGATATCTGCATCGGTACACACAGGCTGCTGCAAAAGGACGTGATTTTCAAAGACCTGGGGCTGGCGATAATTGATGAGGAACAGAGGTTTGGAGTCATACACAAAGAACATTTCAAAAAGATACGCCAGACTGTCGACGTGCTGACTTTAAGTGCGACACCTATACCACGCACGATGCATATGGCGTTGTCGGGAATAAGGGACTTGAGTACTATTGAAACACCGCCCGAGAACCGTTTGCCGGTAATGACCTGCGTGGGCGAGTTTCAAAATAAGCTGGTGCGCGAATCTATATTGCGTGAAATGGAGCGCGATGGGCAGGTTTTTATCGTTCACAACCGTGTTAACAGCATAGATGCACTGGCATTCAAGATAGGTGACCTGGTACCGGAAGCCAGGATTTCCGTGGCACATGGCCAGATGGATGAGGACAAGCTGGAAAAAGTAATGGCTGACTTCATGCAGGGCAAGAGCAATGTGCTGGTTACCACTACCATTATTGAATCCGGTTTGGACATACCCAACGTCAACACCCTTGTTGTAGATAATGCTGATAAACTCGGGCTGACGCAGTTATACCAGTTGCGTGGGAGAGTAGGGCGCGGGGCCAATATGGCGTATGCTTATTTTTTATTTGATTCAGGAAAACAAATGACTGAACAAGCGCGCGAAAGGTTAAAAACAATAGCCCGGGCCACTGAGCTGGGAGCGGGGTTTGCAATTGCTATGAAAGATCTTGAAATCAGAGGCGCCGGCAATCTGTTGGGCGTGGAGCAAAGCGGCAATATAGCCGCCGTAGGCTTCAACTATTATTGCCAGATGCTTGCTGATGCCGTTGAAGATCTGAAAGCAAAACGTGAAGGACGTGAGCGGCCACAAAAGCTTGTAGAACCTGTGGTATCGATTGACCTCAAGATTCCTGCGTATATTCCTGAAGAATACATCGGGGATACAAGGACCAGGTTCAACATATATCAGCGTCTGGCGAAATCAACGGAGCGGGCTGAGGTCAACAATATAAATGAAGAACTTATTGACAGGTTCGGGGAACCGACGGCTGAGGTAGCGAACTTGCTTTACATAGTAAATTTAAAGTGTCTGGCTGCGCGTGCGGGAGCTGAATCAGTATTTTACAATGATGGCCTGATAACCATTTCATTTCATGATGATGTTGTAATAGAAAGCGCCTTTTCCAATGTTACCAGGGTCAGAGGCATTAAAATTGGGAACAGGCAAATACGGATCAACACTGAACTGATCGGGGATGATTGGAAAGAGGGGCTAGAACGGCTGTTTGAGGAATTAACTCCTGACAGGGCTAACCGGTAGCATGGACGCCATGCTCAGTCTTCAATTCCCTGGTCCTGTAGATATTCAATAAGGTTCTGCACAGAAAGCAGATTATCAGATTCTGCTTCGGGTATTTCTAAATTGTTCTCAGGCATGCTGAAAACATCTTCGACGGTAGTGAAGAACTCCGCGATGTCATCCGGGTCCATATTGAGATCATCGGTGAATGAAGCTGGAGGTTGGATTGCCGCCTCATCTACCCCTAGCTCGGCCACCAATATCTTCTTTATCTTATTAAATATCCTGCCCATAGTTCCTCGAATATTATACGATGTGACAAATGAAACTAGCAATCCGTTTATTGCGCAGACTTTTTTATCTCGGTAATAACGGATCCCAACACACCGTTTATGAACTTGGGTGAGGTATCAGCTCCAAACTCTTTGGCAAGCTCTACTGCCTCGTTGACCGCCACCTTTGGAGGTACTTCCTTACAGATAGTAATTTCAAAAAGAGCGAGACGCAGGATATTCCGGTCCATTGCGGCTAGCTGATCAACCGGGAATGCCGTTGCAAAGCGGCCTATCGTATTATCTAATAATTGCTTATTGGCAATTACGCCGGACACAAGACTGCCTGCAAAGGTGGCCACTTCTCTGGGGAGTTCTTTCTCTTTTAAATTGCGCTCAAGTATGCTTGTTTCGCTATTGGCGGCAAACTCCAACTCATAAAGAGTTTGCAACGTAACAATTCTGGCGCGATGCCGCAGACTAGTGGGCATAACAGTTACCGACGGACCAGCAGTTATTTTGCGCTTGAACCGCCCTATCGTCCGCCCTTACGCCACCTTACTATTTCGGCAGTAGTTTGAGCATTGCTGATATTAAATGTAAGAGCACCCGGGCTGATGCGCTTTATATACTTGGTGAGAACATCGCCGGGGCCGACTTCAAAAAAAGTAGTTATACCACGGGCCAGCATGGTTTCGATCGACTGTTGCCATTTTACGGCATGAATTATCTGGCTGATCAATTCTTCCTTAATTGCTTCAATCGTGGTCATCGGTTGAGCTGTGACATTTGCTACCACTGGCACAGCGGGTGTCTCGTACTTGAACTGGGAAACGGCATTGATCATGCCCTCCAGGGCTGGATCCATAAGGGAGGAATAAAATGCGCCGCTAACTCGTACCGGCACAATCCGCCGCGCTCCTTTGACCTGCGCCAGCCTCTTAGCCTTGGCCAATTTAACATCATCTCCGCTGACAACAATATTATCGGGAGCATTGATATTGGAAATTTCTACACCGGTAGTCAAACATATACCATCTACAGTGTCTTTATCGATATCCATGATGGTTAGCATTCCGCCGGGTTTGCGGCGGCCGGCCTCGTTCATCAGCCTGCCGCGTTCGCGGACTAATCGTACCGCATCGCTAAGCTGCATGACTCCTGCAGCTACTAATGCCGCATATTCTCCGGAGCCATGTCCTGCCACCAGTGCAGGGGCCGGTAAAGTACGTTCACTTATTTCCTCCGCTGCTCTAAGGCATGCAATACTGACCGTCAATACGGCGGCCTGGATATTAATGGTCTGGTTAAGGTCTTCTTCAGGCCCTTCAAAACATAGGCGTGATAGCGGAAAACCAAGTGTTCTGTCTACTTCATCAAAAACTTCCCTGGCTGAATTATAATGGACGTAAAGGTCAAGTCCCATTCCAACCTGCTTGGACTCCTGGCCTGGAAACACGTAGGCCACTTTTACTTCTTCGACCATTTACTTCCCTCCTCGAAATTCCAAATCAGAATGTTGTTTCAAATCCGGTTACTTTTTCTTTGTCTGCTTGCTTTTTATTTCGATAACTTCCCTGCCATCGTATGTGCCGCATGTCTGGCATACCGTATGAGATAATTTCATACTGTGGCAACGGGTGCACTCAATTGTAGCAGCAGGACTTTTTGCCAGGTGACTGCGTCTTTTCCCCTGGCGCGCTTTTGGGTATTTTTTCTTTGGAAGTGGTGCCATTTAAACTCTGCTCTCCTTTTCTAACTCTGCTAGCTTATCCCAGCGATGGTCGTGCGGTTTTTTCCCATGACCACAATCGCCCCTGGCAAATTCCTGACCGCACACAGGGCACATGCCGGGACAATCGATTTTACATAGCAACTTGGTAGGCGTTGCTGTAATAATATACTGTCTAATCGCTTCATCTAAATCCAGGATGTGATTATTATCAATAATAAATGCATCAGTTTCGACTTTCAGGTGAGTGCCCGAAATGATGTCAATAATGGGATAATACTCGTCTTCGAAACGTAATGTTGTACGGACACAAGCCGGACCAAGACACCGGGAGCAACTTCCTTTAATATCTGCTGTCAATTCACCTGTAACTAGAATACCTAAATTTGTTCGGGTTAGGTTAACTTTACCCTCTACATGGTTCTCGTTATTTTCGCCGGCCAATTCATCGATTCTGTAGCTGCGCTTCGATCCGACCGGCTCTTTTAGAAGCTGTGCTACGTTGATTTGCATGGTCTCAGATTCGAATATAAATTTGGCTCATTATATGTTGAGCCATGTTTAATGTCAAGCAAATGAACGTGATTTGACCTGTTCGCTGTACATTATTATAAATCATTTCCAGCAATGATTAATGGTAGCTTTATTATCCTGTGATAACAAATAGCCGCATTTATTTTGGTCTTGACGCTGTAATGCAAAAGGATTTAAACTGTGTAGCGGTGAAGAAGTAGTATAAGCATTCACTGATTAGCTGCTTGGCGGAGTGATGCTTTCCCGCAGTTGGACTCGAACCTGTAAATCCTTCTCAATCACCTGCTTTTATGGTGAATTTGATCTTTCTAAGCAAAGCATAATAGGGATAGTATAATAATAAGGTATCAATTAACTGGAAAAGGAGTGGACCTAAAGTAATGAAAGTCGTGTTTCTGGAAGACGTATCTGTTAAGGAGAAAAAAGGAGATATAAAAGAGGTATCAGCTGGTTATGCCAGGAATTACCTGCTGCCTCGGGGTCTAGCATTGCCCGCAACCCAGGGAGCAGTGAAGGCCGCGCAAAAGATAACTGAGGAAAGGGAAAGAAAGCGTGCCAGGCAGCATGATGAATATATTGAACTGGCCAAACAGATTAACGGCAAAGAGTTAACGTTTAAAGGCAAGGCCAGTAGCAAAGGGACCCTGCATGGTTCAATTACTACTGCAGATATCGCTGATCAGCTTTCAAGGTCGATCAATGTAGATGTGGACAAGAAAAAGATCGCACTTAAAGGCTCTTTGCACAAAGTTGGCAGTTACGAAGTCGATGTTGTTTTCGCTAAAGATGCCGTGGCCAAGATAACAGTCATTATTGAAGGAGCATCAGACTGAACTAAATGAGAGAAGCCCTTCCTCCGTATGATCAGGATGCTGAGGAGGCAGTCCTCGGGTCGCTTCTGATAGATAGCGAGGCGATTACAGATATAGACACTGTAATTGGCGCTGAGGACTTCTTCAGTGAGCAAAACCAGTTGGTTTACGGCGCGTGCCGAAACCTCTTCCTGCGTGATGAGGCTATAAACCAGATTACTGTGGCCCAGGAATTGGTGCGTCTTGGGAAGCTCGATGACATTGGAGGTGCTGCATATCTAAGCCACCTTGTGGCCATAGTACCCACTTCACTGCATGTCAGGCACTACGCTCAGATTGTATTCCGGCTGTCCACTATGCGGCGTCTTATAAGCGCTGCCGGTCAGATTGAGTCCATCGGTTATAAAGCTGATCCTGACGTTGATCTAGCCCTCACTAAATCTGAAGACATCATCTTTAAATTGAGGAATAAGCAGGGACGAGGTGAGTTTGTTCCCATTCAGGATGCGTTAAACACATACTTTGAAGAAGCCGGTAAAACCACTTACGAAAGTGATATCCAGAACGTAAGGACAGGGTTTAATGCTGTAGATAATGCTTTGGGCGGTTTACAGCGTTCGGAGCTGGTGATTCTTGCGGCCAGAACCAGTATAGGTAAAACGAGTCTTGCCTTGAATATAGCCCGCAATGCTGCTGTCAGCCAGAAGGCCTGTGTAGCCATATTTAGCCTGGAAATGTCCCGCCGTGAAATAATTCAGCGGTTGCTTTCCAGCGAAGCCAATATAGAATCTCAGCACTTCCGCAAAGGTCGCTTTTCTGATTTGGAGGAGAAGCTCCTGCAAAGGGACATAATCCCCAGGCTTGCGGACACCTCCATATTTATTGATGATACGCCCAACATGCGCATTAGCGAGATCCGCAGTAAAGCCAAGCGCCTTCACCTTAGACGCAATATCGATCTGGTGGTACTCGATTACATACAACTTTTACGCGGTGATTCCCGGAATGATAACCGGGTACAGGAGATTACTGAGATCACCCAATCGCTCAAGGCCCTCGCACGTGAAATTGATGCGCCGGTTTTGGCCCTGTCACAGTTGAGCCGTAATATAGAACACAGGCAAGCAGGAAAAGGACAGAGGCAGCAGGTCAAACCCCAACTGTCCGACCTCAGGGACAGCGGTAGCATTGAACAGGATGCAGATGTTGTTATGTTCATACACAGGTGGGATAAGATTTATACGACAGAAGAAGATTGGGTCCGCGATTATGGAGAGGAATATCCTTATCCTAAAGGTATTGCCCAGATTATTATCGCTAAAAACCGTAATGGCCCCACTGGTGAAGTCCCGTTAAGGTTTATCCAGGAAACTACCAAATTTGAAAATATGATAGTTGAGGTCGGCGCAATCTTACAGTGATTTGCAGGGGCGGTAAGCTATGAGTGAAGCTGGTTTTAAGGGTTTTCCTGCAAGGTCGGAAGTGACCCCGTTGCCCAATATTTTCTTTACTGAGGTCCTGCCTCATATCGAAAACCTGGCAGAGGTTAAGGCGGTCCTGCAAGTATTTTTCCTGCTGAGCAGAAGGAAGGGATATCCCAGATTTGTCAGTTTTAGTGAGTTGAACAATGATCCGGTTATTATAAAGGGCTTGCGCAACCTGGCCCCTGTAACCGATGACCTGCTGAAACGTGCTCTTGAATTAGCTGTACATAATGGAATTCTGCTTTATATACCGGTGGATATGGACGGGCGATCCGAAGATCTCTATTTTATTAATAACCAGGCGGAAAAGGATACCATAGCGAAAATTGTCCAGGGTACACTGAAGATACCCAATGTCTCCATCCGCCAAGAAGAGAAACCGGAAGTGGAACAACCTTCCGATATTGGTAGTCTCTATGAGCAGAATATAGGGATGCTCACCCCAATTATAGTGGAGGAATTACAGGAGGCCGAGCATAGATATCCGGCAGAATGGATACAGGAAGCTTTCAGGGAAGCGCTGACGGCCAACGTCAGGAACTGGAAATATATTCATAGTATATTAAAGCGCTGGGAGAGAGAAGGTAAGAAAGATGGAAAATCTGTCCGAGATTCTCGGAAAGAAAGAGACCCTGACAAATATATCAGGGGAAAATACGGACACGTTGTCAGACGTAAGTAGCTCAAAACCGGGTGATGATACTGGCGGTGAGCCTGTTTGCCCGGTGTGCTGCGGCACCAGGTTCGTTCATCCCTTGCTGCCCTCCGGTGAGCCCGACTACAGCCGGCTGATATCCTGTAAATGTGCCAGGCGTGAGATAGACAGCAAAAGGATGCAAAGGCTGCAGGCCATTAGTAATCTTGGAGACCTATCCAAGCTGACATTCGATAATCTTATACCTGAGGGCCGGAGCAGCGATCCTGTTTCCCAGAAATTGTTTCGGCTGACGCTGGATGAGGCGCTCAAATTTGCAGAGGAGCCCCGGGGATGGCTGGTTATTGCGGGTCCGGTTGGGAGCGGCAAGACCCACCTGGCATGTGCAGTTGCAAACTATCGTATAAGCAAAGGCCATCCTGCATTTTATATTACGGCTGCCGAATTACTGGACCATTTGAGAGCTGCCTTCAGCCCGGGCAGTGAAATCGAATACGATGAGTTATTTGAGCAGATCAAAGATAGCCCCTTATTAGTGCTCGATAATTTGAATTATTCAGCTACTACGGCCTGGTCGAAAGGCAAGCTTGACCAACTTCTGGAGCATCGGTTCAACAGTAAGCTTCCCACGCTCATTACTACGAGCACACTTATAGAAGAGTTCGAAAATGATTACGCGGGCCACGTAAGCGATCCCGACTTCAGTAAGATCTTGATATTAAAGAAGCAGGCCTCCAGCCTGCAAGGCCTTGATAGCCTCGATCTCCCGCTCTTGAAAAACATGCGCTTCGAGAACTTCCGGACCAATTTGAGTCTGCCGGATAATCAACGCCAGTCTCTGGAAGGCGCATTTAATTATGCCAGGAGCTTTGCGGCGGAACCGCAGCAATGGCTGATATTACAGGGTTCGAACGGGTGCGGGAAAACACACCTGGCGGCGGCCATCGCCAACAGCCTAAGGGAATCGGGCAAAGAGGTCCTGTTTATAGTTGTTCCTGATCTTCTCGATCATCTAAGGTCTTCCTTTGGGCCCGACAGTCGCGTATCATACGATGCGTTGTTTGAAAAAATTAAAAAAGTACCTGTATTGGTGTTGGACGACTTTGGCGAGCATTCGGCCACCCAGTGGGCCAAAGAAAAGCTATACCAGCTGATTAATTACCGCTATAACGCTCAATTGCCTACGGTTGTAACAACAGTCCTCACACTGGAGCAAATAGAGGGCAGTGTTGGCTCGCGCTTGGCCGACATGAACATTTGCATCAATTTTAATATTACCGCTCCTGATTATCGCGCTGAAAAGCGGGCCACCGCGCCGCGTGCCCGTCCGAAGCCCAGGACCTGAAGGTACAGCATATAATTTTTGAGGCCGTCCAATTTTCCTGTTAAAATACTTTTTAACGCGAACGTGTTAGATACCATAATAAATCAACCCGTACTCGTATTAAATGAGAATTACCTGCCTCTAAATATCTGCAGAGTGCGCAGGGCTGTTGTACTTGTGCTCATCGGTAAGGCTGAGGTAGTGGAAAACGGGCGTGGCTATTTTGCCGCTTCTTCGGGTAGTTACGAGATACCTTCAGTCATCAGATTGATCTACCTGATACGCAAACATTCCCATCCGCGCAAGATGACCAAGCTGGAAATCTTTAACCGGGATAAATACATCTGTCAGTATTGTGGCAGGGAAGCTAAAGAGCTTACTCTTGATCATGTTGTCCCGAGGAGAAATAAGGGTGCGCACACCTGGGAAAATGTGGTTACCGCCTGCATCCCGTGCAACAGAAGGAAAGCGGGAAGGTCTCCTGCCGAAGCTGGCATGCCGCTGCTAAAGCAACCCAGGGCACCCGGTAACATAGGTTTCTACATTCCTTATCAGGTATTAAGGGTCCGTGAGGAATGGCTAAAATACTTGCCGCATACCCGGTAGCTGCTTTCTTACTTGGTTCCGGTATTAACAACCACCGCCTCTGCGGCCGGGATCTCCACAGTCACACCGGAAATTAACTGGGCTACAACCGTTGCTTTCATTATGTTTCTGCCCACTATTTTTGCTTTGCCCATCTTGGTAATAATTTCCTGGCCAACATCCGGTAGTTTGCTCCTCATCTGGTGGTATTGCTCATATTCATAGCCAAGGCAGCACAACAGTCTTCCGCATAACCCGGAAGTTTTCATGGGATTTAAAGCAATGTCTTGCTCTTTGGCCATTTTAATTGAGACCGGCATGAATTCACTTAAAAAAGCAACGCAGCATAACTGGCAGCCGCACTTGCCCATGCCGCCACATAGCTTTGCTTCGTCCCTGGCTCCCACCTGTCGCAGTTCAACATGCGTTCTTAATTCGTGACTGAGCTTGCGGACAAGTTCACGGAAATCAACTCTTTTTTCAGAGTAAAAGAATACGATAAGGTGGCTGCCATCAATATTGTACTGAGCGTAAATGGCCTTCATCGGCAGGCTCAGGCTTGTTATTAGCTCTTTGCTTTTTGTGAGCGCTTTCAGTGCCCGTTCTCTCTGGTTCTGTGCCTGTGCGGTGTCCTCCGGCGTTGCTAAACGGAGGGCCGGCTTAAAAGGTTCAGCGTTCTCAACAGGTGTCATTTCTTTGGCAGCTATAACAACTTTACCCAGTTCTATGCCACGGTTGGTTTCAACTATTACGAGATCGTTAATTTTTAAATCAAGCCCGGCCGTGTCGAAATTATATATTTTCCCGGCTTGCTGGAAGCGAACCCCAATTACGATAGCCATAATTAATTCGGGCCAGCGGTATTTACCATATATTCAGCCCTTTTCTCCTTTTTCGGCATGTCCAACATTAATACTTCGAATAGCAAGTGCAGGTTAGCGTTATAAGAAAGGTAACTAAGCGATTCGTTCAAGCTGTTAATAAACTCCTTAATCTCAAAGACGGTAAGCATATTCGCCCAGGATTTCAAGTCGTTAATCCTGTCCAAATTCGATACCGCTCCGTCACAATTATACTTTATCAGCATAACATCGCGACAATAAGATAGCCAGAGTTTCAATATTTCCTCCACGTTGTTCCTGTCTGAAGACAGTTGCTGTATATAGGATAATCTTTCGTCCCAGTTACGTGTGATTAGCGAGGAGAATTCATCAAGTCTGAAGGCGCGGCCCTTGAGATAACTTTCATCCTCTGCAGCGGACAGTGCCCACCCGAGGCAGCCTCCTGAAAGTTTGGATAGTAATTTTATTTTTTCGGGGGTGATGCCTTCTTTCCGTGAAAGCATTGCTTCAGTTTCCGCCATTGCAACAGGCTTTAATTCGAATCTCTGACAGCGGGAAATCACTGTCGGAAGCAACAACTTTTCCTCAGAAGTGAGGAGTATGATTACAATGTGTTGCGGGGGCTCTTCAAGAATTTTAAGCAGGCAATTGGCTGCCTCTACTGACATTAAGTCGGAATCTTCGATGATGAATAGTTTAAATTTGCCTTCATATGGAGGTAAGCTGGAGCCTTTTTGCAGGAATTCCCTGATCGTATCTATGCTTATTTCTGTGGTTTTCCTTTTGTCCTTTACATCACGTCCCGAATTTTTATTGATGATAATAACGTCAGGGTATTTACCTTCAGCAATCCGTTGACATGTGTGACAGGTCCCGCACGGGGGAACAGGATCAGGGCAATTCAAAGTCCGGGCAAGGTCGATGGCAAGCGTCATCTTCCCAATATGGGGAGGCCCAGTGAAAAGGTATGCATGCGCTAAAGAGCCGCGGGTAATTGAGTCTTTTAGAAAATTGATGATCCGGTCCTGCCCGGTGGTCTGCCACATTTAGGATTTGCTCTTCATGTCGTATTTTATCAAGTCGAATACTTTCGCCTTGCCATTTATAATCGTCACCATAGCCGTGTGGGCGATGGAAACAGTTAAAATTATTTTTACAGAACTAAACGCTTTCTGCTTGGAATAGCTACCGGAATATTATACACTATATATGCTTGTGATTATTTCAAGAGGAAGTGGATGCGATTCGCAGGGAACGTAAATGTTATATTATTGCGTTCCGTTTGACATTGATAGCAATGATTGCTATACTAGCAATTTGCGATTATGTCATTCTACCTATTACATTTATATTTATAGTTCCCGCATAAATTAATCCGTACGTGGTCATTTTGTATTTAATTTGTATTTAATTTACCGGCCAGTTCATAACAGACCTATAAATTACATAGACAGGAGAGAAGATGTCCATTTCTACAGCTATGGAAGGTAATAACCTGCCTGTTGTCAAAAGCAAGAATTATGCCCGTCTGCCACAGGTACTTGAGATACCCAATCTTATCCAAGTGCAGCTTGATTCCTTTAAATGGTTTATGGAGGAAGGAATTAAGGAACTGCTGCAGGAAGTATCCCCCATCAAAGATTTCACCGGCGGCAAAATGGAGCTTTCATTTAACGGGTATGAATTCCGGATGCCGGCGCATGACGTTGCCGAATGTCGCCAGAGGGACATGACTTATCAGTCCAACCTTTATGTTCGTGCCAGTCTGCTTATAAAAGAGACCGGTGAGATAAAGGAACAGGAGGTATTTCTGGGAGAGATACCTTTGATGACAGGGAACGGTACGTTCATTATCAGCGGAGCCGAGCGCGTTGTGGTTAACCAGCTAATCCGGTCACCGGGCGCATATTTTACTTTTCCC
>JBEKCL010000106.1:0-11642 GCA_050014895.1 Dehalococcoidia bacterium | reverse complement strand
TTATCGCTCAGAACATCCTTTTGAAGATGTACTAATATCCATTCAATCCCGGCGCCGGCTGCGATATAGTTCGATGAGATATTTTAAGCTCTCGAAATATTTTAAAATGTTAACAATATTTAATGGAAAATGCAATGCCCCTGGACAATAACCTGTCTGCCCAAATAACCTGATTGACAAAGAAGAAATAAAATGTTAAATTCGCTCAGAGTAAGAGGTCACTTCTTAATAATCGAAAATCCGCTTACCTGACTGACTAATCTAGAACCGGGGGGAGAGGCTGTAAATTTGGTACTATTTGCCTGAATAACTGAAAAAGGAGTCTGCAATGAACGGATATATGGGCAAGATACTGGTAGTTGACCTTACAAAAAAAGAACTTAAAGATGAAGCATTGAATGAGCAATACGCCCGTGATTTCCTGGGCGCCGGCGGCATAGCCTGCCGTTATCTGGCAGATATGATCGACGAAAAAACCGATCCTTTAGGCCCTGACAACCCCCTGATATTCATGACCGGGCTGCTCACAGGTGCAGGCGGTCCCAGCTTCAGCCGATGGGTGGTCGCCTCACGCTCTCCCTATACCACATTCTACGGCGACTCCAATGGCGCAGCCCATTTCGGCTCCGAACTGCGATTCTCCGGCTACGATGGAATCATTTTCAAAGGCAAATCGGATAAGCCCGTTTACCTTTACATCAAGGACGGTAAGCCCGAACTCAAGGATGCAGCCGGCCTGTGGGGCAAAGACACCCATGAAACCCAGGCTGCCATCCGTAAAGAATACGATGATCAGCGAATACGCATAGCCTGCATCGGGCAGGCAGGCGAGAACCAGGTACTATTTGCCAACATCATGACACAAGACGGCCACTGTGCCGGGCGCGCCGGTATGGGTTGCGTTATGGGCTCCAAGAAGCTCAAAGCTATTGCCGTACGCGGCAAAGCCAAGATCCCCATGCATGACCCGGAGAAATTCAGGGAAGTTGCCCGCGCAGCCATGGAAGAGGTCAAGACCGGCTTCATTTCACAGGTAATGCATGACACTGGCACCGCCGGGTGGGTGGATTCCGGCATCAGCTATGGGGATACTCCGACCAAGTATTACACTACCGTAACCATGCCCGAGGCAACTGAAATCAGCGGGGTAACGCAGAACGAGAAATACCAGGTGGGTAATACGGCATGCTTCGGATGCCCCATCGGTTGCCGCAAGGTCCTGCATGTTAAAGAAGGTCCCTTCAAGACCGAAGAACCCATTGAAGGACCGGAGTATGAGACCCTTATTGCATGGGGTCCCCTTCTCCTGATCGCAGATATGGGCGCCATTAATCATATGAATACGCTGGTTAACGGCTTCGGAATGGACAGCATCAGCAGCGGCGCCAGCGCGGCCTATGCATTCTATCTTTACGAGAAAGGCGTGATCACATCCAAAGACACCGGCGGCCTGGAATTGAAATGGGGTGATATCGATGTAGCTATCAAGCTTATGAACCTCATTGCAAAGAACGAGGGTTTCGGCAAGATAGTCCAGGAAGGTACCAAGCGCATGGCCGCCAGGTACGGACGTCCGGGCGAGGCCATGCAGTGTAAGGGCCTCGAGTTTCCCATGCACGACCCGCGGGCATTCGGCTGTATGGGACTGGTTTATGCCACCAGCAACCGCGGCGCAGACCATAATAAGAGCGATGCCTACCTGGTGGAAAACGGTATGGGCAATCCCGACCTGAACCTGATCCCCGGCGACCGTTTCGGAGATGATAAAGCCCCGATGGTTGTACTGTCGCAGGACTGGCGGGCACTTACAGACGCTCTCGGTATCTGCCATTTTGCCATGATATCCACTCAATTGATCATTGATATGATAAATGCATCTACCGGCTGGAATATGGACATGGACTCTATATTGAAGGCCGGCGAGCGCAATTTCCAGTTGATGCGTGCCATGACATGCAAGCTGGGAGTAACACCCGAGGACGATAAGCTGCCTGAGATCGCATTACGTCCCATACCCGACGGCGGACAGGAAGGCAACGTACCCAATATGGCCAAGATGATGCCCGAATACTACACCCTCCGCGACTGGGACAATGTTAGCGGCAAGCCGACCAAAACACGTATGGAAAGCCTGGGTATGGGCGAACTGGCGGCTACGATGCGCATTAGCTGAAATCAGGACAGTCCCGATCATAGCATATTTACGAGGCTAGTTACCTCGCACCGTCCTAACGCTTACGAGCTATTCGGATTGATATTTGTATCCGAATGGTTAAATCACTAAATTTTACCTCCTCCGCACGTATGGAAAACCTTTACAATACTGCCCAGTTTTACTATATAATAATACTCGTTAATTTTGTGTTGGAGGAGTTTACAGAATGGCAAACAAGGTTGAAATCCGTGCAGACATCGTAAAAAACCGTCTTTACATGCATATTCAAGGGTTTTTCCCGGATGACGAGGCAAGGAAGATCGCAGACATTGGTATCGCTGAAGCATCAAAACTCAAGCCCGGCTTTGATATCGTCAACAACATCACGGGTTTCAAACCCACTTCGCCTAAAGGCGCCGAAGAAATCAAACGTGCCCTGATATTTGTTAAGCAGCATGGAGCACGCAGAATCATTCGGGTAACTGGAGAAGCCGTAATAAGCGAGGCCCAGTTCTCCCGTCAATCAAAGGATCTTAATATGCACGTAGATACCGCATCCACTGTGGCAGACGCTGATAGAATTCTTGACGGGAAATAGTGCTGGTAACTGGTATTAGCTGATAGTGCGCTGGCTGGCCTTCCTTACGTTAAGGTACCAGCCAGCCTTCATATGGGTCCACTATAGATTTGAAGGCTAATCATGTCTGAGAGCTTCGGCGGGATTGAGCCGAAATGCTTGCCTCGCCAGATAGAAGCCAAGAGTGGATAGAAAGGCAACATCCCCAATATGGCCAAGATGATGCTCGAATACTACACCCAACGTGACTGGGACAACGTCAGCGGATTGCAGTAACGCTATTCTTCTTTAAGGATTGTATGTTTTCGGATTTCATAGGCTTCCATCGCACGGCTAGTTGCAATGCCGGCAAGGAGTATGCCGAGGCCGTTAGCAATCATCATGGCGGGTATCGCTACCTTTACTATCTCCCAGACTATATCAGTAGGTTTCGATATGAGCATTGCCAGCACCCCGTGTATAAACTCGACAGCGACGGCAAGCCCTACGGCGATCCACATATTCAGTATCTTGCCATGCCTGAACTGGTAGATCAGTCCTGCGATCAGCCCGGCTAAGACAGTAGCCAGTGAACACGACATGTCCGTAATACCACCCTGCAGGTAGCGGTGGATACCCCCCACCAATCCTGCGCCGACACCGATAATGGGCCCGCCGATCAGGCCAGCCACCATGGGTCCGAGGTCCCTGATGCTGCTGATGGCGCCGCCATCCAGCTTTATCCCGGTATACGTGCCGAATATGGAAAACCCTCCGAACAGCAGGATACAGAAGATATAATCGTACCAACGAGCTTCTTTAAATAACACGCGCCTGACGAATGCAACATTGAAAGAGACTTCCATGAATACGAAGACGAAGACCTCGGTTGAGGCAAAAAGCCCTAATATATCAACTGTACTGTGCTCGGCAGCGGCAAAAAGCTTTGATATATCAGTTATACCTGTAATATGCATATATTATTGATAACCCTTCAGGCAGAGATACCCATTATATCATTCCTTTAAATCGCCGCACGTATTGTACCAGATTCCCCTTTTTTAAGGCTATCTTATCTCCGGTCAAACTAACGGCTGAAACAGGGGAGTCAGCTTAATTACTCGCCGTGTTTAATATTCTTAAGTATTAATATTAGCGCAAAATTATGCCGTGGGGTTAACAATATTGCAGCTATACATCACGGTCTACGCTATAATATTTAATATGCCAAATGACAAAACCGGCCCGTTAAAGCCAATTAAATGGTACAAGGACATGGCCTCCGGCAAAGGGCGACTTGAAGCGAAGGCGTTCCTGGTAGAAGGTACCAGGGCTATTAACCAGGTAATGAGCAGTAACCCCGATCAAATCATAGAAATTGTTTCCACAGCGGAACTGCCTCCTTCTTGCAGCAGTTACTCCGGACGACTCGTTACCGAGAGACAGTTACACTCCATTTCCTCCACAAAGACACCTCAGTCCACTATTGCCGTCGTTCGTCTGCCTCTTGATATATACTCCGACAACCTGCCGGAAGATACCGGCACTAAAATCCTGCTGCTTGAAGATGTGCAGGACCCCGGAAATGTGGGCACCCTCATCCGCTCTGCTGTTGCCTTGGGTTTTTCCGGGGTTATCCTGACGGAAAAATGCGCAGATCCCTTGTCGCCGAAGTGCATCCAATCAACTGCAGGTACAGTGCTGTCTTTATGGATCAGAAGGACTCCCCATTACCTGGAGCTTGTTGAAAAACTGAAAAGCGGAGGATACTTCGTGGTAGCTGCAGACCTTCGGGGAGAGGAAGACACACAAGTCCTTCAACAGCACGACAAGCTCCTGCTTGCGCTGGGAAATGAGGCGTCCGGTCTCTCAAAATCTGTATTGAATGCAGCTAATTACAGGTTAAGAATCCCGATCGTACAGGGAAAAGCAGAATCGCTGAATGTAGCAGCTTGTGGTGCTATCTGCATGTACCTGAGCTGCCATATATATTAAACCCGTTGTCTGCGTAGAAAGCATCAATCAAACGTAGTATTGGGATACCGAACGGCAGGTATGACCTGAACGAACAATAAAAGGGCGCCAACCTCAACAACTTTGAGGATACCCGTTATATTGTTATAATGCGGTTATGGGCATACAATCCGGATTATATCTTCTGATTAAGACCTCAATTGCAGCATTGCTATTAACCGGATTGGTTACCTCATGCAATGATCCGCTACATGGCAATTTAAAAGTATATCCAGGCAATACCGAAGAAGGCCAACCCCCTTCCAATACGTATACTGCGCCCGTTGTTACACCATCTACCACATCTGACACGACGGAACGGCATATCACCATCACGGAAAGCAATAGCGTATTTTCCATAGGTATTCCAAAAGACTACCGTGAAGAGCGGCAGGTAACCGCCGAGAAGCCCATTGATTACTGGTTTGAATACCTCGGCGAAAACGTTACTTTAACGGTCAATGGAAATGCCGTGGAAGTACCTGTTAGGCGCACGACCACCAAGCTGGGATACACATCATCCGTAACCAGTTTCAGTTACACTATATATAACTACTCATCGGCAGCCATTTCCTACAACTTACGGATGACACCATCAAAAGCTGGGGACTCAGTACCCGCTGTAACAAGGGAGAAATGGATTGCGCCCTGATCTGACTCAGGGACCCAAGGATTTGCCGCAGTAGGCGCAGAAAATAGCATCTTTGGAAGCCTTCTTACCGCATGCCGGGCACACCATAGCCGGTCTGAATACTTGGCCAGCGATAGAAACAATTTGCTCACTCGTGCCCCGGCTTCTTTCAGCAATAAATGAAATAACCGACTTAACCCCGCTGGAGGCCTGTTCCTGGGTAAGGGCACTTCTTTCAGAGATAACCTGCGCAATCTCCTTGAATTTATCGGCGGCCTGGTGCTGAGCGGCATCGCTTTTCCTGATCAGCACGCTGGCGGCATCACTGCCTCGTGCCAGCGCCTCGGCATAGACGACTTTTAATTCTTCAGAATTGAGCTTCTCTCCATTAGCGCACCACTGGTAAATAGCTTCGCCAATCACATAAGTCCCTGAATAGGAGACCACTATCTTGGGCACAATGCCTATTACCGGTATAAGGCCGGCCAGGTAACGCGCCATTTGTCTCCATATAAAGGCTGAGCCAACTACGGCCGTTATTTTAGGCATAGTATCGCGCCATTCGGCCTGCATGCCCATGGCCAGTGTGATAGTGTATGCCATCAAGGCCTGGTTTTTCGTTAATATGATGATATCGGCCAAATTCAGCGGCAGGTCCAGTACAGGTACTATCTCCGCCAGCCCGGTGCTCAGACTGTAGGAAGCATTTATAAAGCTGGTGTCGTCAATCAACTTCTGAGATACAGGTGCCCGCAGAAGCGGCAGGTGGCGCGCCAATCTTACTTCACGGCCTTTGCATACGCATAAGATGACCGGCACAAGCTCACGTATCAGTGTATCGCGGTCGGTAGGGATGATGACAGCCGCCTCAGCGCCCATCCATAGTGATCCTCTCAGCGCTATAATTTCCTCGCTGGTCAGATCTGACTTGTTATAGCAGACAACCGTAGCTATTTTCCTGGCAATAAGCCTGTCAAAGAGTGCCCGTTCATTTTGATGGCCGGTCTTCCTGGCATCGAGCAATAGCAAAACCAGCGCATCATCAGGAATTTGCATGGCCGGGTCCGGCCGGCACATCGTAATAGGTGGCAAGCCTGGAGGTTCATCAGATCTTGGCCCTGTAAGCAGTTGCTCGATTAGTGCAGTCTCACCTATTCCAGCCTCTCCGATTACCATGACATGAAGGGGCTCTATAGCCTGCAAGCGGACCGCATTAAGGTCCACTTCCTTCAGCATTTTGAAGCCGTTGACCAGGTCAGGAAGCTTGGACATAGTATGCCCTCAACATCTCATACCCATCTAATAAACGGCGTATTTATCATTATAAGTTAAGCATTTAATCTATAACAATATCAAGGCAACTTAATAAGGACAGTGCCTCCGGAAAAGAAAAACGAGCTTTTTTAAGTGTGTTATATCTAGGATCAATAGAATAATTAACAGCTCCCTTGAGATTTGCTTTAGTAAGATTGGTTTTAGAGAATATGCTTCTTTCAAAATCCGAACCGGTAAAATTACCATCACTTAGGTCAGTTTCAGTAAAATCAACCTCTTTTGCCTCACAATTTATCATTATAATCTTTGGAAGTTTTAACATCGTAAAGTTGGAGTAGTTGATCTGGCAATCGGTAAAACTCAATCCATGTATTTGCGATGTTTTGGTCCAATCACAGCCTATCACCTTACATTTGGAAAATTCTACATCTGTAATCCAGCTATCCACCGGGTTGATTGCGCTTATAACGCAACCGTTAAATTTACAATTAATAAACTTACACTTTTCAAATTTACAATCTATGAAACTGCAGCCATTTAACTCGCATTCCTCAAACTCTTTTGCCTTGATAGTCTCGTTTGATAATGAGAGGTTTAAAAAGCTCTCCTGAAAATAACTATCTTCGGTAAAATCCATACTGTCACTCTATTGCAACCTTTAATTATTTGAAGCACCTAATTGCAACTAACATAGCTAACAGTGTAAATCATTTTACCTGAAAGCGACTAACTGGATTTACATCATCACGTATGCAAAGGCGAGCGGAATTGGATTTAGCTTAAACTGCAAATTAATGGTGGAAATTCCCTATGCCCAACCCTCCTCCTGCAGGGCATCATGCAGTTCATCAGGATGCTGACGGCAATGGTATTCAAGGCGGCTGGATTCTGCATGCGCCTTGTTATAGGCCCATCCATGTGCCATCCGGTTGCGTTCATGCAACTCATGTAACAGAACATAGCCACGCTCAGGTTCTTCAATTGCATCGTCGATCCAAACCTCATTTTCCGGTACGAATTCGTATACATGGTCATGTCCACCCTCGGTAAAATCGATATTATAAACACTGCGGACAAGACGGCCGTTGACTACCCACACGCTAACTCCATTCTCCAGTTTTTTCCATAGGCGTTCATGCACAGATTTGGCATCCGGTAATTTTTGTCCGTTGTGAGTCAGCCGATTGATATCTCCGGCCCGCCTCCGCTCTTTGCGCTCCACAGCGTCGCCCTTAACCAGGGCATCATTGTACGACATGCCTTTAGCCATGAGGCGGTACTCTACCAGAAGATGATCAATGAAGAACTGGCGCTCATTATGCTCGGCCTCCTGGTCCAACCACAGCTCGTCCAACGGAATATAAGAATAGCGGTAGTGTTGTCCGAAATTGGTGAATTCTTCGTCGATATGGCCTCGAATATAGCTTCCATCCACGATCCAAATAGCGAAATTGCCACGCTGGTCTATCTTTTCTATATATGGTGGTTTGGGCAATGCTGATTTATTCATACTACAAATCTATTGCACAAAGCGAGTTTAGTCAAGGTTGATATCAACAAAGGGAAATTTGAGCCGAAGTTATCCACGACTAGTACTTTCGAGGTCATTCTCAGGCTGGGTTATATGACTTAACCATTAATTCTTGAAGGCGATGAGCTTGAAGGGTTAATATACTGACATGAATAGAAAGACAAAAAAAACGGCCGATTGGTTACTTGAACCAGACGATATAGGCGTTAGATACCTTGCGCTACGTGACCTGGTTGAACACAATGAAAAAGAGCTGATGACGGCCAGGAAGAGGGCGCATACTGGAGGACCGATTGCTCAAGTGCTGGCAAAGATGGAGAAAGAAGGATACTGGAAGAAATCCGGAGCCGGGTACTCTCCGAAGTATACTGGGACGGTATGGTCAATTATTTTACTAGCCCAACTTGGTGCTTCCATTGAAATGGACAAGCGCATAGGGGCGGCCTGCTCTTACGTATTAAAGCATACACTGGCGGAAGACGGACATTTCACAACGAATGGAGCATCCTCAGGAACAATTGATTGTTTACGGGGCAATCTTTGTGCGGCTTTACTGGATTTGGGCTGTGAAAATCCTCGTTTGGATAAGGCCTTTGAGTGGATGGCAAGGAGTGTGACCGGCGAAGGTGTAGCGCCGATGGAGAACAAGACGGCCCCATTACGATACTATGCCTGGAAGTGCGGCCCTAATTTTGCCTGTGGTCCAAATAATAAACTACCTTGTGCCTGGGGGGCAGTAAAAGTAATGCTCGCCTTCAGTAAACTGCCAAAACAAAAAAGGACGCCTTTAATTAACAAAGCTATTAACAAGGGGGTGGATTTTCTCTTTAGCATAGACCCGGCGGAGGCAGATTATCCATGCGGGTCCGGCAATAAACCCAGCGGGAATTGGTGGAAGTTCGGGTTTCCGGTCTTCTACGTGACAGACCTGTTGCAGAATGTCGAGGCCCTGGCCCGTTTGGATTATGGCAGTGACCCCCGGTTGTCAAAAGCTCTGAAAATAATCCGTGAAAAACAGGATGAACAGGGGCGCTGGTTGCTGGAATATGACTACACAGGTAAGACCTGGGTGGATTTTGGTGCGAAAAAGAAACCGAATAAGTGGGTAACATTGCGGGCATTAAGAACATTGAAAAGGGTTATATAAGAACATGCCAAAATGTTATGCAAAGTTAACTGCTGTTATATTCTCCATCCTTCTCGTAGCCTGCGGCTGTATTGCTCCGAACAATGGAGGATTTGCCATTTACTTGACTAAAAATGATATTCCTCCTGCACAGATGCCAGTCTTAAGCCACGTTGACATAGCAGAAAAGCCTATTATCGGAATGGATGATATTATCACCTATAATGCTCAAACACATGAGCTAAAACTGACTGCAAGCGCTTATGAAGATATTTCCCATCTGGAAGTCCCGGTTAGAGGAAAGTCGTTTATAGTTTGCGTTGACAGGAAACCTGTCTATTGGGGGGCTTTCTGGATCCCGATCTCTTCCCTTTCATTTGACGGGGTCACCATCTGGAAGCCGCTCATGCTGGGGGAGCCGCACGTTGTCAACCTCGCGTTGGGATATCCCTCTTCCTCTTTCTACGGAGGTGAAGACCCCAGAGATAATCGAGAAGTACTAAGATCCCTGGAGCAAGCCGGTAAATTAATCACCAGGCTGCCAATAACGGCAATAGATAAGCTTCCACATTCTATGAAAGGATACGAGCTTTACTCGTGGTTAGAAGATAGCCAATGGCACTTCACATTGATTACAGGCACGAACCGCAACAAAACACTGGAAGAAATAATTTCACACGAGGATGTTATCTCTGAAGCAGGATGGGTGAAAATCCATGTGGTAGGGGTTGATGCGATTAAAGCGGTTCTAAGCAAACTTAATGAGGGGGAGGAAATCTTTTGGCTTGCCGGGCTGCGAGAGAAAGCCGCACAAACAAATGTTAATATACAATTACCACCCGAAACGGCTATTGACGCTATCAAAGAACACGCCAAGCAGTGTGGTTTGAACTTCATGGTACAACCACGTTAATTCTAGAACTGCGATTCTAAGGAAGCCACCGCTGTCTTCACCTTTTCCGCTTCTATTGAAAGCTCCTCCCACTCTTTGGTAAGCAGATTAATATCCCTGCTTATACGCTGGTATTCCTCGCCGGAGCTGGCTGCTTGCGCAGCATCACCGTAGAGATCCGGGTCAGAAAGTAATTTTTCAATTCCCGATAGCTGGGATTCGAGTACTATAAGTTTCTTTTCTGTCTCAGCAATTCTCTTTGCGATTTTAATGTCCCGGCTTTGCAGCGTTTTTCTCGGGTTATCGTCCCCCCGCCCTTGCTTCGCATTGTTCTTTACAGCCGGTTTACTCCCGCCACTGACCTTACGGGTGCGATTATGGACCTGCGGTACTTCTGCTTCGCGCTGCTCAAGTATTGCCTCCTGTTCCCTTGCATACAAGTAATCGTCATAATTACCGGGGAATATTTTAAGTTTACCGCCGTCTACTTCGATAATCTTATTGGCGACCTGCTGAATGAAGGCCCGGTCATGCGTTATCATGCAAAGCGTACCCTTGTACTCATTTAAAGCATCCGCCAGTATCTCCCTCGATGCAATATCCAGGTGATTGGTGGGTTCATCCATCAGCAACAGGTTACCCGGCTGAATCAGCATCTTGGCAAGCGCCACACGTGCCTTCTCACCACCGGACAAAACCGAAATCGGCTTCTGGATGTCATTTCCGCTGAAGAGAAACCCGCCCAATATTTTCCTCAAGTCTTGTCCGGTCAAATCCAGGGACGATTGTTGCATCTCGGAAATGATGGAGTTAGCCGGGTCAAGAAGATCTAGCACATACTGGGCGTAGTATGCCATTATCACATTGTGCCCCATTTCCCGCTCACCCTTTTCAAATGGCAACACTCCTGCCAATATCTTGAGTAAAGTGGTCTTGCCTGCGCCATTCGGCCCAACCAGCGCTACTTTATCCCCGCGTGATAAAGCCAGGTTAAGGTCATGGTAGACAACATGCATACCATATGACTTGTTAATATGCTTTAATGAAATAACTTCTTTGCCGCTCCGCGGAGACTCCGGAAAGGAAAAATGTATCTTTTTAGTTGTCCTGGCTATTACAACCTTTTGCATTTTCTCGATGCGTTTTAGGCGGCTCTGCACCTGGGACGCCTTGGTGGCCTTGGCACGGAAACGCTGGACAAACTCCATCTCCCTTTGAATTTCCTTCCCTTGCCTGGCTGCCTCATCCTGCGCCTGTTCCCGTTCCCTCTGCCATGCAATTACATAATCATCATAGTTGCCGCTATACTGTTTCACTTTGTCCGGCTCAATGGACCATACTTTACCGACCACGCGGTTTAAAAATGTGCGGTCATGTGATGTGACAATTACCGCTCCCTGGTAACCGGACAGATACTTTTCAAACCAGATGCAGGCATCTATATCCAGGTGATTTGTCGGTTC
>JBEKCL010000105.1:0-14748 GCA_050014895.1 Dehalococcoidia bacterium | reverse complement strand
GGTGTCGATTCCAAAGTACTCGTGAATCATTTTGTTTCTCATTCCGACCATTTTTTCCCAGGGTATGTCGGGATATTCTTGCCTGATGGAGTCTGGAATCTTCCTTGCTGCTTCTCCCAGTATTTCGATGCACCTGACAACCGCGTAGATGGTCTTTTTGTCTTTCTTGAAGGAATCGTAACCCATATTTGCTGTGAAAGATTCTATATCTGAGATCGAATCAATAATGTCTTGAATATAGTCCCGGTAGTCACGCCTTTTCACAGGTACTTGACCTCCTCTAAAATGCGCTGGCCCATGTACGGTTTGAGAGCGTCCTTTGTGACAAGGTCCACACGTTTTCCCAGCAGATTTTCGAGGTGCTTTTCGAGTTCCAGAAATTTGATAAATCCCACGGGCTGACTAAATTCAACGAGGATATCTATGTCGCTATTTATGCGCTGACTGCCAACTGCATGAGAACCAAAAATGCCGATGTTTTTTGCGCAGTAGTCCCGTTCCAGTTCTTCCATGTGTTGATACAGGACCTTCTTGATATCATCTATTGTTATCGCATTCTGTTTCGCCATTATTAAGCAAATCCTCCCAAGGATTCTGCCTAATTTAATCTTGTTGGAAGGAAAGTGTCAAGTGTGGACAGACAAATGCATGCCTGCCGGATCAAATGAGCTTAAGATACCTTACAAAATCCCATTATTAATGTAATAATGCATTGTAATATTACATTACAGGTGTGAATTTACATGAGTACTACAACTAAGCCATATATACAGAGGTTGATTCTCTGAATTCATGCACATTTTTCTGGCCTCTGATCTGAAGGAAAGCCGGCTGGTTGCCGAGGACACCGATGAGATCGAAGTGGTGCGGATCCCGCTGTCAAACATTCCTGGCATGATAGAGAAAGGCGAAATCTGCGATGCCAAGAGTGTGGCAGGGTTGTTGATGGCGTTGGCCGTTAAAGTAAGATAGTTTCGCCTTCTTTCAAATCACTATCGCCAGGTATGTTCATGTAATAATAGTTATAGGGTAAATTGCTGCTATTGATTCTTGTGTTTTTTGTTCATGTACGATAGAGTATTAAGGGAGTGTATGGGTAAAGAGACGCTGAATATTGAAAAAAACAATTTGATAAAGAATAGTTCAAAATCCGATATAGACCCTTGGTCCTCAGAAATCGTAGTCAGGCCATTTCTTAGGTGGGTCGGTGGTAAAACTTGGTTCCTTAAAGAAATCAGCCAGTTCTCTCTAGAAAACATTAATAATTATTATGAACCGTTTGTGGGAGGAGGCTCTGTTTTCTTCTATCTTTCGCAAATTGGAAAACTTAGGAATAAAGTTGTTCTTTCTGATATTAATAAAGAATTAATCGATTGCTACATTCAACTTCGTGACAATGTAGAGGATGTAATAAAGCACCTTCAAAATTATAAAAATGAAGAATATGTCTATTACTCTATAAGGGGATTGACTCCGAGTTCCGATTCAGAAGCGGCAGCAAAATTCATATACCTCAATCGTACATCTTTCAACGGTATATACAGAGTCAATTTGAATGGAGTATATAATGTCCCCTATGGCTTTAAAAATTACACCGAATTGTTTGACTACAATAATCTACGTAGAGTTAGCGAAGTCTTGGCGGGGATAAATATTATTCATCGTGATTTCCAAGCAGTCTTAAGCGAAATATTGGAGGGCGATTTAGTTTTTCTCGATCCACCATATACGGTTGCTCATGATAACAATGGTTTCATCAAATACAATCAGAAGCTGTTTGCCTGGAGTGATCAAGAACGATTGAAAGAAACCGTGAAATTGATTGCCGAAAAAGGTGCATATTTCATACTCACTAATGCGGCGAATCCTAGCATTAATACACTATTTGGGTCAGTGGGAACCCAAATACAACTTAGTCGTTATAGCGTAATAGGGGGGAAAAAGGCTAAACGAGGAATTATTAATGAATATGTCTTTTCAAATATAACTGCATCAAAAAAGGAAAAGTGCTATGGGTGAACTTAGTAAGCTATTTTTCAAGAATTTGGTTACTGATTCGGAACTCAAGAAAGAGTACAGAAATAGAAAACAGCAGTATATTTTTGGATCTATACATCCTAGCCTTCTTCAGGAATATGAGCAAAATGGATGGGAGAGACAAAAAGAGAGTAAAACTAGAGTTCGAGTAAGAAAAAAGAAGCCCGTAGACGAAAATTTTGAAGATCAAATATGGCGTATCCTTGCAGATATGGGCTTTACATATATGAATACTGGACGGCAATTTAAATTGCCTTATTCGGATGATTATAAACTCACACAACAAGTCGATGTAATTGCTATTGACCAGGAAACTATTCTAATAGTTGAGTGTAAGGCAGCAGAGACAGTACAAAAGAATCGTAGTTTCAAGGAAGCGATAGAAGCCATAGGTGGAAAAAAGGAAGGTATATTAAGTGTACTAAGAAAGATTTTCCCTGATTCCAAGCATAGAGTTAAGTTTATATTTGCCACAGATAAATACACTTTAACAGAACCCGATGAGAAAAGATTGGCTAATTTTGACATAGCACATTTTCAAGAGCATGAAACAAAATACTATGGCCAACTTACTGCTCATCTTGGACAGGCATCGAAATATCAACTACTTGGCAGTATTTTTGCAGGAAAGACGATACCAGGATTGGATAATAAGGTTCCTGCAATCAGGGGGAAACTTGGTCCATATACGATATATTTATTTACAATAGAACCCGAGAGGCTATTGAAGATCGGGTATGTTCTACATCGGTCAAAAGCTAATATAAAATTAATGCCCACTTATCAGAGAATTATTAAAAGAGCACGAATTAACTCAATAGAATCCTTCTTAAATAGTGGTGGATTCTTCCCAAATTCTGTGACTATCGCAATCGATACAGAGGAGCCTATGCATTTCGATTTGTCGAATACACAATGTGATGATTCTATATGTAGACTGGGTATACTTCACTTGCCAAAACAATATAGAACTGCCTATATAATAGATGGGCAACATAGAGTATTTGGATATGCCAAATCTAAATATGGCAACACCAATACAATTCCTGTTGTTGCATTTGAGAATCTGGATAGAACCAAGCAGCTTGATTTGTTTTTGCAAATTAATGAAAATCAGAAAACGGTTTCAGTAAAGCTCAGACATACATTGAACGCAGATATTCTCTGGAACTCACCTGACGTTGCGAAAGCTGTAAAATCTCTTAAATTAAATGTTGTTATAGAGTTAGGTGAGAATAATGCATCTCCATTATACAATAAGATAATAATTGGAGAAGACCCAAAAACACCTACACGATGCATTACGATAGACACGTTATATGAAGCACTCGATAAAAGTAATTTCTTTGGTATTGTCACTAAAGATAGTATTAAACAGATGGGCACTTTTTATGATGGTAATAACGAATCCACACTTAACAAATTAAGTGAATATCTTATTGGTTGTCTTGATTACATACGAGAGCATCTTGCCCACGAATGGGAACAAGGTGAGAATGATGATGGTTTTTTAGCTATCAATTCAACTATGTTTGCATTAATAATAGTCATCAGTAGTATAAGTGATCATCTGGTTAAAACCCAAGGCATCAACCCGCGGCTTGAAAAAGTTGAATCACTTGTGACTGACACAACTCCGTATTTGGATCCGCTCATACGCTATTTTACTGAGATTTCTCCAAAAGGATGGGCAGATTTGCGTAAAACTACCCGAGGAAGTGGAGGACGCCTTGATTATGCTAAAAAACTTCAGCAAGTGATAAATGCAGATAAATCAGAATTCAATCCTGAGGGATTAGAGCAATATATTAAAGACAATTCACGGATATTTAACACAAAGTCTTTCGAGATGATTCGAGATATCGAACTATCTATGAAAGATGATATCTTCACATCATTAAAGGCTGAATATGGTGATAAAAATTGGTGGAGAAAAGGTGTCCCCCTTGATGTTTACCAAGATGCAGAAAAACTAGCCAGTACGAAGAATAGGGATATAGATGACCCGAATAAAGAAGTTTATCCGTGGGATCAATTGCATTTTATTGACTATAGAAAAATAATATTAAATAACTGGAGCAAATTATTTCAACAGAAATATTCATTTCCAGATGCGAAAGGCGATAAGCAAGAAAAAACCAAATGGTTGGAAAAAATAAATGGAATTAGGAATGATACCGACCATGTTTATAGTGTAAGTGAAGAAGAATATAATTTCCTTAAACAAGTCTATGATTGGTTTTTAATAAAGTAGTCGAAATGGCTAAGCCACAGGAAAGTCTAGTTCTAACGGGTGGCAGGGGTGGCAGATGAAGCGGCACGCTGTTCATGAGAGGGGTTTATGACGGATAGTATTGGGGATACACGGCTTCACACCGGCCTCGGCCCGTTTGTGGAGGCTGTTAATAACAGGACTGAGCGGCTCTCCCGCCATGCAGAAAAACAGAAGGTGTTCGGCTGGTTCTGCACCTACACCCCCATCGAGTTGATCCATGCTGCCGGGTTTCTGCCGGTCAGGATCCACGGCGGTATGATACGGATCGAGAACGCAGGTTCCCTGGTCCCCAATTTTATGTGCCCCTATATGCGGACTTCACTGGAGAGGGCGCTGCGCGGTGAGTACAAATACCTGTCCGGCGTAATTCAGGGTTATACATGCGATGTCGGCTGCGGGATGATGAATATCTGGGAGGAGAATATCGGCCACGGACTCTACCATACCGTCCCCCCGGCGCGATCGAAGTCATTATTGAAGGTATTCACGACTATCATACTAACGGGAATTTCAATGCGTTATCCGAAATGATGGTTAGCTACCTTGTGAAGCGCGCTGGACAACTCCATTGCCCGAAATGTGGTTTAGGCCTTTGACTTGGCAATATCTTTAAGGAGAAACAGCCCACCCTCAATTAATTGCGCTTTGACTGGAATCGATGTTTAGGAATGAATTGCAGTTTCATTCCTTGTTCTTGCCCCGATCATGTTTTGATGTGATTTTCTTTATGTCTTTGTCGAAATCGCTTTCGTATTCTCTATCCTGGATAATTCGAAATATGTCGTATTCCTCCCTGGCCAATTTGATGGCAACTTCGTGTGAAACCTTGCCCGAGTCAGTTAAGATTTCATATTCGTTGAATTTCAGGAAGGCATCTAATTTTTGCACCCAGTCTTCCATTTTCATTGGAATCTGGCGGGATGCCTGGTTTTCGGCATAATCCAGGTACATTGAGACGATGCGCTCCAACTCTTTGATCTCTTTCTCTTCCAGGTAGTTCTTGGCCACACTAGCATCAGATTTCATGATTTTTCCGCTCGGAGCATTTTTCCAGGTTTGCAACCCCATATTGGGCTTGTCGGCACTTGCTCTCTCTGCGATGATCTGCGCTGCTGTTTTTCCCGTCACCGCCCAGTGCAGTTTATTTTGCACCGTTTTGAAAAAATTCTGCGTTATTTCGGCATCGCGGATATAATCGATGCTGCATTGCTCGTAGATGTCAGTGATCTTGAGGTAAAAGCGGCGTTCGCTGGCCCGTATTTCACGGATGCGCTCCAGCAACTCATCGAAATAGTCCTTGCCGAAGCGCTTGTTGAGTTTCAGCCTCTCGTCATCGAGTACAAACCCTTTGGTGATGAACTCCCGCAGAGTGGCAGTGGCCCATATGCGGAAGTTGGTGGCCTGGTGGCTGTTAACCCGGTAGCCAACGGCTATGATGGCGTCAAGATTGTAGAAGTTGGTCATGTACTGTTTGCCATCAGACGCAGTTATCCGGAATTTCCGGATAACTGGTTCTTCCTGTAATTCACCTGTAGCAAATACATGTTTGAGATGCTCATTGATAGTGCGGATATCTACACCAAATAAGCCTGCAATCTGTTTTTGTGTTAGCCAGAAGGTTGATTCTTGATAGGTGACTTCTACCTTAATCGCTCCTCCAGGGGTGGTATAGATGATGATTTCGTTATTCTGCGGAACTAGATCTTTACTCATACTCTTGTTGTTCATAGACGTTGAAACTGATTATAACATCTCTTCCATTCGTGTCAATGGGACGAATAATAGTCTGACAACAGGGCTGAACAGAGCAATATCGTCCCTACTTATTATGTGGTAATATATTTGATTAAATAGGTTGCAGTACAGGATGGGGGGCAGCGGCTGTTGCTAAAAAGGCACACTGTAAATGTGAGGGGTTTATGACGGATAGTATTGGGGATACACGGCTTCACATCGGCCTCCGCCCTTTTGTGGAAGCAGTTAATAACAGGACAGAGCGGCTCTCCCGCCACGCAGAAAAACAGAAGGTGTTCGGTTGGTTCTGCACCTACACCCCCATAGAGTTGATCCATGCTGCCGGGTTTCTGCCGGTTAGGATCCACGGCGGTATGATACGGATCGAGAACGCAGGCTCCCTGGTCCCCAATTTTATGTGCCCCTATATGCGGACTTCACTGGAGAGGGCGCTGCGCGGTGAGTACAAATATCTCTCCGGCGTAATACAGGGTTATACCTGCGATGTCGGCTGCGGGATGATGAATATCTGGGAGGAGAACGTCGGCCACGGCCTCTACCATACCGTCCCTCTTCCCTATAACGACAATGCTAGCGCCAGGGTTTTCTACAAACAATCCCTTAACGAGCTCGTTGATAAACTCGCTACGGTCGGCGGGAAGGTAGATTCATCTTCACTGGAGCGTTCCCTCGACCTTTACAGGGACGTCCGTAACAACCTCCTTCGCCTGCATGAAATGCGCTTCCAGGACCGCCTCGCACTTCCTGCCTCTGATTTTTATACCATAGCCGAGGCTGGTTTTTCCCTGCCTCCCGAAGTCTACAATACATGTCTCACCGACTTCATTGCCGCCCTCGGGGATAGTAAAACCACTACGCCCAGAGGTATCCCGGTCCTGGTATCGGGCAGCATCATTGAGCAGATATGGATTTTTGACCTGCTTGAAGCGGCGGGAGGTCGGGTGGTTGCCGACGACCTCTGTAATGGATACCGCTTCTGCGAGCCCGCCGATGGTACGGGCGCCGACCCCATGGAGCGGCTGATCGACCGCTATATTCATCACTTTCCCTGTCCTGCCCGCTCGAACGTTAATGACCGCATTGCCCGTTTCAGGGAACTCCTGCAGCGGTCCGGCGCTAAGGGCGTTGTCTTTATCTTCCAGAAATTCTGCACGCCTCACCTGGCTGACTATCCCGCACTGGCCGATGAGCTGAAAAAGGACGGCGTACCGGTGCTGAGGGTGGAAATAGACGAGAGCGGCAATATCGAGGGCCAGCTCAAGACCAGGTTTCAGGCGTTCTTCGAGATAATCGGGGGATAATATGGAAAGGGCACAGAAATCGCACAAAAGGCTGGCTACAGCAAAGGGACTTCAGCAGATCGTTGCTGACTTCTACCTGGAGGGTCACGAGGCCAAGCGGACCGGCAAGCCCGTCGGATGGATGCCGCCCATGAGCGGTCTGATCGAGATATTCTATGCCATGGACCTCCAGCCTGCTTTCCCGGAGAACTGGTCGCCCGTCTGCGCCGCCTTCGGTTTGATCGATAGTAATTACAATACTGCTGAGTCAATGGGATTTTCCCCGGACCTCTGCGGCTACCTGCGGAATTGCGTGGGCTATATTTACGGTATGATGGGGAAGGACCAGGTGCCGCTCGGCGGTCTGCCGGAACCCGATATTATTTTTATACCCGGCGCAGGTTGCGTCCCGACCATGAAGAATTTCCAGTACATTGCCCGGCGCTTTCCCGATGCAAAAGTCATGATAGGTGACCTGCCCCAGGTACCTATCGAGAATATCCAGCGACACCATATCGATTACGCTGTCAGTGAGATAGAACGCAGTATTGCCTTCCTTACTGAAGTGACCGGCAGGAAGATGGACTACGACCGGCTCAAGGAGGTTGTCCGCCTGTCCGATCAGTCATGCGCCCTCTGGGATGAGATCACGTCCTACCGGCGTCATATCCCCACCCCGATCTCGGCAGCGGAGGTTGGCCTCATGTTCGTTATGGTGACCAGGCAGGGTACCCAGGTAGCCGTCGATTACCTCACAAAGGTCAGGGATGAGGTGCGGGAGCGTGCGCAGAATAATATAGGTATGATTCCGGAGGAGAAGGTCAGGCTGTTCTGGGATAACATCCCCCTGTGGTACAACCTGGGACTCTTCAACTACTTCGAGAAGTATGGGGGTGTGGTGGTTGCTGAAACCTACTCGGCAGCCTGGTCAATCCGGCTTGATGCCGAAAAACCCCTTGAGGCGCTGGCTATTAAATCGCTCCATTCATACCCCATGGTTTCCTGCGTGTCGATGAAGCGGAGGAAGCAGATGGTGCTCAAGGCCTGCCGCGATTATTCCATCGACGGCGCAATCTTTCACTCCAATAAGTCGTGCCTGCCCATTACACTGGGACAAGCGGACATCAAACGGGCACTGCAGGACGAACTCGGCGTGCCCTCGGTTGTTATTGAGGCCGACCATATGGACCCGGGCAACTTCTCAATCGCCCAATTCGAAGAAAGGGTCGACTCATTCATGGAAATGCTGCTGGAGCGGAAGAGATAGGATTTCTTCCCTCACCCCGGGGGCTTCATCTGGCAGCACAAAGAGAGAATGCTATAATGCGGCGTCATAACTAACAGCGGGGAGGCAGCTATGGACCAAAAACTAAGCATGTCCTTTAAATTCCGTTATGGCCTGGCAGTGAATTCCACCCCGTATTACGCTTTAACCCCTGAGTTGACTCGCGACTATGACGAGCGTGCCAGCCTGACCTCGATCCGTATGATATACAGTGTGGTCGGCTATATCCTCGGCGCAGCGTTGACTACAGTTCTGGCCGGAATTTTCAAAGGAGCGGGGTTGAACACTCAGCAGGCATGGAGCGCCACCGGAGCGGTCTTCGGAATCATCGCTACGATCACCACTCTGATAACTACTCTGTCAATCAAGGAGCGGCCTGAGTTGGCCGGGGAACCTTCCAGGTTACCGGCGGGCAAAGCAATAATGACCTATTTTAAGAACCGGCCGTTTATAATCCTGATGATCGCCTTCGTTTTGAGCAGTTTCAGTTTTACCGTCCTTACCGCACTGGTGCCATACTTCATTCAATATCAGTTGAATATGGCCGATCAAGTTCCAATTGTGCTATTGGTTATGCTGGTGACGATCGGCCTCTTCCTCATTCCAGCCAAGCTAATTTCAGATAAGATCAACAAAGGCCCTGCATATGCGCTGGGGTTGTTCATCGCCTCTGCGGCGATCATATCCGGCTTTTTCTTTCCGCACGCTCCTACACCATTGATCTATGTTATGGCAGTGATTGCCGGCATTGGCTTCTCGGCCCAGTGGGTTTTCCCATGGAGCATGTTGCCCGATGTGATCGAGTACGACGAGAAAATGACCGGCGAACGTCGCGAGGGAATTTATTATGGTTTATGGGCCTTCCTGTCTAAATTCACCAGTGCACTGGGTATTGCGGTCTGCGGGTGGGCCTTAAGTTTGTATGGCTACGTGCCGAATGCAGAGCAGACTGTCCAGGCATTATTCGGAATCCGCTTGTTTTTTGCGGTAGTGCCGGCGGTGGTCATTTTAATCAGCCTGCCGTTCTTGATCTGGTATCCGATCACGCGCAAGAAACACGCAGCACTTGTGAAGGAATTGGCCGACCGGAAAGCCGCCGGATAAAGCCGGCTGAGGGAAGTGACGGAAATATCTATTGGGATGGTGGTCCACCCTGGCCGGATTGAGGGCCGGATGTCTGGATCTGGGTTGTATCTGTCCCGGTAGCTTGGGTCTGGGGAGTAAATGTTCCAGCCGCTTGCGTCTGAGCGGATGTATTCGTATTTGTTTGTATAGTGTTGGTGTGCTTTAAAGAATTGAGGCCGGAACTGAAAACTGACGGATATATTATATATACGGCGCAGGCTAATATACCCAGCACGCATAATGCAATAAGTACTGTGAGTATTGGATTTTTTTTAGGAGCGCTTCCCGGTTGCGGCCGCATCGGCGGCTGTACCCTGGTCTGTTGACCGGCTTGCAGGTTAATACGTGTTTTTTGATTGGCGGGCTGCTGAACTGCGGTATTTATCATTTTTCCGCAATGAGGGCACTGTATGACGCCCGGCTGGGCATATTGCTGCTTATTGATTCTCGTAGGTTGCTGCGGCGGCATTTGTTGTGCGGGTGGTGGTGGCGGGCCCCAGTTTATCGGACATCCGCAATAATTACATTGAGGGATACCCCACTGTATATATTGCCTGCATCTCGGACAGTTATACCATTGCTGCATCAGGCTCTCCTGTCAGCGCTTGCACGCGTTACAAAGCTTGTATCCAAAATGAATAGCCTGTTTCTTATTACATAATTATCTATCCCAATTGTTAAGAAATTATAAATATTTTGTTACGCCCGGTTTAAAAAGGGGACCATTAGAGAACTGCCCTCGATCACAAAAAATAATCTTGTTTAACCTGTTGCCCTCCTGCTCTCAATAATTAGGGTTACGGCAGACGCTGCTCTATAATGGACTTGATGGCTATGACCAAATTCAAGGTACTACAGGTTTTATTATCGGTCTCACTCATCTGTAGTGTGCTGTTTTTCTTGCCTCTTGCTGCCAGGGCGGACGGCCCAACGCATTCGTTCTACGGCACTGTCAGCTACAACGGCAAGGTTGTAGGAGAAGGTTATGTCGTTACCGCCAAGGTGAACGGAAAGGAAGTGGCTTCTGCCACAACCGATGCTCAGGGAAAATGGGGGGTTTCTACACCGTTCACCGTCGCGACCGCTGGCTGTGCTCTGATAGAATTCTACGTGAATGGCGAGTTACAGGGATCAGCAGCCAGCTGTATCGCAACCAATGAGCTTAATTTGTCTGCGTCCTGGGCTCCAAATACTTCGGCCTCCACCGCTTCAGCCGCTTCGACTGCCGCTCCCGCCGTTTCAGGGACAGATAATAGTCTGTCTTCCTTGAGTTCAACGGCTTCGGATTCCCAGTCCTCATCATCCACACCCATCTTCTTTATCGGTCCCCAGCCTTCCGCCACAGGTACTTCCACCACAGATACCTCCAATGCAGGTACCTCCGGTGCACAGCCTTCCAATATCCAGACTTCTACCACAAATACTTCCGCTACAGGTACTTCCACTACCCAACCCCCTACTACCCAGCCTGCCACTACGCATACTTCCACGGCTGCACCAGATTCTGAGGTTGTTTCGCCGCCTGCGGACTCTCCAATCGCAGAAGCAAGTCTACAGGAGGGAGGCGCTTCAACGGCGCCTGCCGGCGAGCCGGTATCCGGAATGGAAGTATTTGTGATGAGTGTCATCGCTGCCTGGATCATAATAATAGTAATCGTGTTCCTGGCAATCATTAGAAAGAGTCCGGAGTACTAGCAGCAGTCCGCTTAATCATTCCGCCTGGATTGGACCTTGCCCCCTTTCATCTGAATATACTAGGGCATAAACAGCAACCGCCAACATTCTTTATATATCGATTCCTTTCACCACAACCAGTCCGGATATTGCGGCAACAGGATAATCGGAAATATTATTGGTAATGAGAGGTACATTCGTAAGTAAATAAGGCAGAGGCAGCAATGATAGAATCAGATGGCGAAATAGTAATGCCCTTGGATTTTAAATGCCGTATGATTTCACCAGCCGAACGCGCGATCATTTCGTCCACAGGTATTGTAACAATCAAATTAAGAAAAGCGCTTGTTGCACTCTCCTCGCTTTTACGCATGCCGGCATAGATTTCAAGGTGTGTAATAGCGCTAATCGATAATGACCCCTGTGCCAACCATTTGCGGAGCAATGTCCTGGAATATTCCCTCTCGCATAAAAAATCGATGCAAACATCCGTATCCACCAGGCAGGAAACTATGAGGCCTTCTTCCCACCTCATTATTTATTCAGCAGCCTCGATAGTCTCTCGGTATCAGTTTTCCTTATTTTCCTGACATAGCCGGAAACATCTTTAGGTGAAGATAAATCAGGGTGGTTCTCATCTTTCCAAATACCAAAGCTGCTGGTCAAACCTTCACGCTGCCTGTAATGCGCAAGATGGTTCCTTAAAGCGACAGCACAAAAGGAGCTGAACTCTCCTGCTTTAACATGAACACGGACCTGTTTGACTAGATCGTCAGGTAGTGTAACTGATACTTTCCTGGTCCCTCCCGGTAGTGTATTTATACTACCAATGATACTACCATCTATCATGCCATGGCAAAAAGTAACCTTGCCAGTTGTTGCATATGGTCTGTCTCTATGTCATAATTCAAACACGCGCCATTACCGTCCTGGTGACAAGCTAAACGGTCGGGTCGGGTTACGATCAAATCTTAGGTTTGGGACGGTGTTCAGGGGACTCTATAATATACAAGCCTGGAAAGGCGAAGATACGAGGTATAGGAGGTAGCAGTCATGATTTTTGCATCGCAGGCCAGCATTCAGGAATGGACACAGAAAGGCGTTTGGGGGCAGAAGACTTTAGTCGACTATTTCAAGGAGAATGTCGCAAAAACGCCGGACGCTCTGGGACTTGTCGATCCGCCCAATAAGGAAGTATTGGTAGGTTTGAAACCGGAAAAGATGACATTCCGGGAAATAGACAGGGCCGTAGATGCTACTGCCGAGGCTCTAATCGCTAAGGGTATCAAAAAAGACGATATCATCCTGGTACAACTGCCCAACTGCTGGGAGCTTGCCATGCTTTATCTTGCCATCACCCGGGCCGGGGCTTTGATCTCTCCCATGCCCATGCAGTGGCGACAGTCGGAGATCGAGTTCATCGCAGGAATGACCGAGGCACGGGCCTTTATCACCATCGAGGAATTTTCCAAATTCAAACATAAGGAAATGATTGAGAAGCTCCAGCCTAAGTTCCCTTCAATCAAACATATTTTTACCCTGGCTGATATCAGGGAAATGGCCAAAGGTCCGGTTACGGGGAAGCTCGACAAGATCAAAATTGATGCCAACGATGCTTTCACCCTGTGCTGGTCGTCAGGGACTGAGGCCCAGCCAAAGGGTTGTCCGTTGAGTCACAATAACTGGATATGCCTGATGAATTTCGAGTATGAAACGGCCCCGATTAAGCCGGGCTACAACCTTATTACGGCCGGGCCGCTGGTCAATATGGCTTCGATCGGGACGGTTTTTGTCCCATGGTTGTTTAGCGGAGGGACATTCCACCTGCACCATCCCTTTGATGGCGGTACGTTTATCATGCAGCTCATGTTCGAAGATATCCAGTACACACTTCTTGTTCCGGCTATCGTGAATGCCCTGCTGAAGCACCCCAAGGTGGATGAGTTTGATTTAAGCAAAATGAAGGCGATTACTATAGGTGCTGCACCTCCATCCTTATGGTCTGTGCAGGAGTTGAAAAGGAGATGGGGGATAGAGTTTGCCAATATATGGGGGCAAAATGAAGGCTCGGGTAACGTGGCCGGTCCCAACGATATCCCGGACCTCGAGATGCGCATCGATCATTTCCCTCACTATGGAAAACCTGGCTCGAAATGGGCTGCCAAGCAGTCGGTAATGTCAAAGTGTATTCAACTGAAAATAGTTAATCCTTTTACTCATGAGGAAATCACTAAAGAAGGGGATGTCGGGGAACTCTGGTACAGGGGCCCCAATGTCATCCCGGGTTACTTTAAACGGCCGGACCTCACCGCCAAGGCCTTCGATAAGGATGGTTTCTTTAACACGGGCGATCTTTTCCAGATCAAGGATAACGATTGCATAGGGTTCTTCGATCGGACCAAGGATATCATCATCCGGGGCGGTTTCAATATCAGTGCCCAGGAAGTGGAAGGTATGCTCCTCGGCTATCCTAAGATCCTTGACGTGGCAGCCGTTGCCATGCCGGATGAGGCTATGGGCGAAAAGGTCGCCGTTTACGTTGTCCCGAAGGGCGAGGAAAAGGTGACTCTGGAAGAGATCAAGGCCTTCATGAAAGAGAAAGGCATCGCTGCATATAAACTGCCGGAACGCCTGGAGATTATCACGTCCATTCCCAGGAACCCGGTGGGCAAAATCATGAAGGGTCCGCTTAGAGAGGACATTAAAGAGAAACTGAAAACAAAGTAATTGTCTCTCCCTTTCCCTGGCTGGTATGTGGGTTTGGGTATCCGCTATCAGGGCAATAACGGATACCCGCGCACAATAATAGGCATGCTATAATGCGGTGTCACAACTCACAGCAGGGAGGTAGATATGGACCTTAATGAAATACTAGCTCACCTCTCGATACCGCGGCCCAGCCAGAGCCAGGCCCTGGAAGAAACCGTAAAATATATCCAGGCGCTGCTCAAGGACTGGGGAATACCGTATGCAGTCCAGGATTTCACATTGCGTCCCTATATGCAGCTTCTCGTCGGGGCTGCAATCCTGTTGCTGGCAGTACTGTTTTTTGTCCTGTTGTTAAAGAAGCAATCCATCGCGGCCTTGATCGTGGCGGTGGTGATACCCTTTCTGCTCATCGCCGAGTTCGAGCTTTTTATCCCCGTTGTCTCAGGTATCATTCAGAAGACAGGGCACGATATCATCATTATCAACAATGTGCCCAACCCTGTCCGTGAGCTTGTCTTTGCCGCGCGAAGGCGTAGTCTCCCGCTTACCGGGTTCCGGCTGGCGTCGTTTATGCCGACCATGGCCCAGGCAGGACGACCCGGCCTGCA
>JBEKCL010000104.1:0-11845 GCA_050014895.1 Dehalococcoidia bacterium | reverse complement strand
AAGAGCAGGCAACACTCATTGATGACCGGATTGCAAGGTTGCTGGAAAGGGGAGATGCGGTGTTCCAGTCGGCACATCAGCGTAAGGATGGATCTGTTATCCCGGTTGAAGTACACGGGCAGCTGGTATCTATCGGAGGTAAAAAGTTTATACTTTGCCTGGCCCGGGATATGACAGAGCGTATATTGGCTGAGAAAGTGCTGAAGAGGTCTGAGGAGAGGTTCAGGACAGTCCTTGAGGATATGGATAACGGTTATTTTGAACTTGATCTGCGTGGATATTATACGTTTGTAAACGATGCAATGTGCAAAATACTCGGATTGAGCCGGGCTGATATAGTGGCAAGACATTTCAGTAATTTCATCGATCCATCGGATGATAAATTTATCGATAACAGCAGAGCAATTATCTCGGAAGTTATTGCAAAAGGAGTGACGCGTTCGGGGATGTTCGGGACCATCGTAAAGGGCGATGGCAGCAGAAGGATTATCGGCGTTTCGGTATCTCCCATGAAGGATGCAGCAGGAATTATTACTGGGCTGAGAGGAATTACCCGGGACATTACTGACCGAATTAAAATGGAACAGCAGTTGCTGATTGCTGGTAAGCTTGCTTCCATCGGTGAGCTTGCCGCAGGTGTCGCTCATGAAATTAATAATCCATTGACCGCTATTATGGGCTTTGCTCAGCTTTTAGCCAATGATGATGATGTCCCGGCCAATATTAAAGAAGACCTTGAAAAAATATACAGTCAAAGCCAAAGGGCGGCCAGGATCGTGCAAAACCTGCTAACATTTGCACGCAGTAACACTCTTGAAAAGAGTGTAATCGATATTAATGCACTGATTTTAAAAACGCTTGAAATGCGCAGTTATGAACACAAAGTAAGCAATACGGAGGTTATTACAGAACTTCAGGAAGGACTACCGGGCATTTCAGCGGATGAGAACCAGATACAGCAAGTAATACTAAATGTCATTATCAATGCTGAGCAGTCGATAGCTGCGAAGAAAAAGGCCGGAACCATAAGAATCGTTACCAGTGCAATCGAAGATAAAATAAAGATAACGATTGCCGATGATGGACCGGGTATCCCACGGGAAATGCTGGACAGGTTGTTTGACCCGTTTTTTACAACTAAGGATGTAGGGCAGGGTACGGGTCTGGGGCTAAGTGTATGTCATGGAATTATCACTAATCACGGTGGACGGATATATGCTGAAAGCATAGTGGGTGAAGGGGCAACCTTCATAATAGAACTGCCGATTTCCAAAGGGAGCAGCGGCAAAGTTGTTGCAGCACCCGCAAAATTACAAAAGGGTATACATTTATCAGCGGTGGGTAAGAAAATCCTCGTAGTTGACGATGAGACTGTAATCAGGGATATCCTTGCACGCATACTATCTGAGCGTGGTTACGAAATTGATTCTGCTGCAAGCGGGCTTGAAGGGCTGCAGAAGATTGAAAATTCGCAGTATGACGTATACCTGCTGGATATGAAGATGCCCGGTATTGACGGCAAGGATATGTACGATACTATAAGCGTAAAATATCCGGACCTTATTGAAAGGGTGATATTTATTACCGGGGATACGATTTCAAAATCAACTCTGGACTTTCTTGAAGCGACCGGAAGAGATTATTTTAGCAAACCGCTCGATTTTTCGAAGCTGATCAAGACCGTGCAATCAACCGTTAACAAGTAATGGTTGTATACTAATGCTCGTATTAGATATGGACGCTATTTCATCTTTAAGGATAAACCCGCAGACATAAAATAGACTTCATCAGCGCATTTTGCCAGTTGTTGATTAACATGTCCGAGCGTATCACGATAAATCCTTCCGAGTTTATTATCGGGCACCAGTCCGCTGCCCACCTCGTTGGAAACCAGTATATAGTTGCTTTGTTTTTTGGTCATTAACTGGATCAACGCTTCAATTTCCCCTGAGACAGCCGCTCGCGCTTGGATGGACGAGACATCATCGCCAAGGCAATTGGCAACCAGCAACGTAATGCAGTCGATGATTACTGTATCATAATTTGAAGCTGTTTTTTCTAAAGCACGTCCAATATTGCGGTTGGATTCGATGGTGTCCCAATTAGCAGGGCGTGATTTTTTATGTGCCATTATCCTGGTTTGCATTTCATCGTCCAGAGGTTCGGCAGTAGCGCAGAACAATACCCTTCCGCCCAGGTTTTTGGCCATTTCCTGTGCCAGGGTGCTTTTACCGCTACGCGCTCCGCCGACCAGCAGCATTATTTTGTTATTCGTACTATACATTTTTCATTAAGTGGGCAACGGTATTTTAAACAGGTCGTATCCCGGTACATGTTGTATAAGTGGCGCCAGTGCGATAATTAGCAGCAGGGCCAATGCTTCACCAATCTCAACCAGCGCTCCATAGCAATCGCCTGTCAGACCACCGTATAGTCGGCTTAAACAAAGTCCAAGGCACGATATTAGGGCGAATATAGAAATCATAAATACAGGACCTGCGATCAGTCCTGCGAACAGGATGTTTATCAATAAGGCTATCGCAGTGGCAGATATGAAACCCGGCCAGGTGGCGCTGCTCTTGGTGGCAAAACCCATGCCCTCGTTTTTGGCGGGAGGGAAAATCAGAATGGCGCTGACTAAAGCCCAACGGCTTAAAACGGGAAAGATAAAGAGCGGTGCCAGGCCTATCGAACTTAGCACAGCTGCATATTTCGTGATAAGCAATAGGCAAACCCCGGTTATACCGAATGCGCCCACTCTCGTGTCTGACATGATGTCCAGCCGCTGTTCTCTGGTCTTCCCTATAACCATAGCATCGCATGTATCAATTAAACCGTCTAAATGGTGTGCGCCGGTGATGATCGCAAGACATGCTATCAGCAGTGCGCTGACAACAGGCAAAGGCAAGATGATACGCAGAACGAAATAAAGACCGGCCAGGATGATTCCTATTAATAAACCCACCACCGGGAAAAAGGGTATTGAGCGTCCGATCATCAGGGATACGCCTTTTTTAGATGAAGGAACGGGAAAAATAGTGAGAAACCTGACTGCCGCAAAAAAGCTCATCCGTACAACCTTCTAATCAATATCCGATACTCCCGCTTCTGAGAAAGTAGCCATCTGCCCGAGCAAGTTAACGGCGGCTTCAGTCAGAAAAATTCCAAGCGCAGCTCCTGTCCCTTCTCCCAAACGCATATTCAAGTCAAATGCCGGTTTAAGTCCCAGATGCTTCAAGCAGACGATGTGCCCCTTTTCCACTGAAAGGTGAGAAGCAATGAGATAATCCTTTACCTGGGGACAAATCCCTGCGGCAATCAAGGCGGCTGAACCTGAGATAAAGCCGTCAATCACCACGGGGATATGGTTTGCAGCTCCTGCAAGGATAACTCCGGCCATGCCTCCGATCTCAAATCCTCCGACTTTGGCAAGTACATCGATGGCATCATCTGGATCGGGCTTGTTGACTGCCAGCGCCTTCTCAATGATCTCGATTTTGTGCGCTAGTTGCTCGTCTCCAATGCCTGTACCTTTTCCAGTTATCATTGCGACGGGTTTGCCTGTAATGGCCGCTACAATGGCGCTGGCTGCTGTCGTGTTACCTATTCCCATTTCACCGGTACCTATGATGTCCAGCCCTTGCTTTATCTCTTTTTCCACAATGTCGATGCCTGCCTCGATGCTATTGATTGCCTGGGTCCTGGTCATAGCAGGCCCCATGTACATGTCGGCGGTGCCTGCAGCAACGCTTTTACAGATAATGTCTTTAGATGCAGGCAGTGTCGCGGCTACGCCCATGTCGACGATGATAACCCTGGCGCCCACCTGCCGGGAAAGGACGTTTATTGCAGCTCCCCCACTTAAAAAATTGAGGACCATCTGTGCGGTAACTTCCTGTGGATAGAGGCTGACACCCTGAGTCACCACTCCATGATCAGCTGCCATTGTAATTATTGCCTTGTTTTTTATATGAGGAATAGTCTTGCCGGTTATTCCGGCGATCTGTACCGAAATGGTTTCCAGGATACCAAGGCTGCCGCGCGGCTTGGTCAACTGGTCCTGCCGTTGTGACGCCTTTTCCATGGCAGCCTTATCCAGTGGTTTTATTCTTTTTATTGTATTATCAAGTCTATGCATTAAGAGGTCTCCTTATTAATATTCGATACCCTTACACTGAGGTATACCGGCTGAATATGGATGCTTGATCATAAGCATCTCGGTAACCAGGTCGGCACGCTTTATTATCTCCTGTGGTGCTTTACGGCCTGTAAATACAAGTTCAACATTGCCAGGTTTCTTATCTATGAGGGCCAGTAACTGCTGAATGCCAATGAAACCGCGCCAGTGTGCAATAAAAATCTCATCAAGGATGACCATGTCATACTTGCCGCTGCTGAGAGCTTCTTCTGCAAACTTGTATGCACGGTTGGTTTCTTCCATCAACTCAGCATCGGACTTCTTGAACAGGTCTCCCTCCCCGAATTGCCTGATCTCAAACGGCTTGTACTTCGTTGCGAAAAGATGCTCGCCGCCGACCTGGCTCTTTAAGAACTGGATAAAAATCACTTTTAAATCCTGGCACGAAGCTCTCAATGCCAGTCCCAGTGCTGCAGTCGTCTTGCCTTTACCATCACCGGTATAAACCTGGACAAGACCTTTAAAATCCTTTTCAGCCATGTATCCCTCCAGATAGAATCTCATATATTTTTTTCATATTGAGGCTTCGCCTGAACACCAGGGCAAGATCATCATAAGCTTTTTCTTTATCCAACGCTGCATGATTTATCGCAGGCATCCCACGTAGCATGCACAAATTATCCAGGAACTTGCCTGTGAACTCGGCATTGTTGAAAAGGCCGTGTATATATGTTCCGAAAACTACGCTGCGCTGATCGATATCACCGTCAGCATATGCGCCTGAGTGGATGTTGGATTCAGTGATTTCGAAAACGGGATTGTTCGTTGGGGATTCGCTTTTGCCCATATGTATTTCATAACCTTTCACAGGTATGCCTTGCATGTTTTTAAGCAAGCCGGTATTCGCTGCTACATGGCCGCTTACCTGTGAGGTTACTTTTTCGACTTCGAAAATGGTATCAAAATCCAGCAATCCAAGTCCTTCGGCATTGACTGCATCGGACTCTGTCCCGTAGCGGTCGTAAATATTATTGCCGAGCATCTGATATCCACCGCATATACCGATTACCGGGGTTCCCACCCGTGCATTTTGAATTATTGCATCTGCCAGGCCGGTTTTACGCAGGAAAGCCAGGTCATTCATGGTAGTTTTTGTACCTGGCAGAATGATCAGGTCGGGATTACCAAGTTCTTGCGCGGTTGACACGTATCGAATATTGCAGGATGTCTCCAGTGGATCGAAGTCGTCATAATTGGATATATGTGGGAAGCGCACGATACAAACATCAGGCCGCCCCTTTTGATTCTCTGTTGTCCGTTCGTCCAGGTATACGGAATCTTCCTGAGCGACCCCGATGTTCCTGATATAGGGGACGACACCCAGTACCGGTCTGCTGAACTTCTTTTCAAGGAAATCCAGGCCGGGTTGCAACAATGAAGCATCACCGCGAAACTTGTTGATCACAAATCCTTTCACCATGTGACGCTGGTCTTCAGGAAGAAGCTCCATTGTACCAACTATCGAAGCAAAAACCCCGCCCCTGTCGATATCTCCAACCAGTATTACTGGCGCATCTGCTAACTCTGCGATGCGCATGTTTGCAATATCTTTCTCAAGGAGGTTGATTTCAGCGGGGCTCCCTGCGCCTTCTATCAGGATGACATCATATTTAGACGTAAGTTCTTTTAAAGACTCCTTGATTTTCGGTATGAGTTCCAAATTGACCTTATAGTAGTCCAGTGCGCCTGTTGTTCCGGTTGCTTTCCCTTGTACTATTACCTGTGATGTAGAATCTGCCTGTGGCTTAAGCAGGATTGGATTCATATGGATTGAGGGTTCAATGCACGCTGCTTCCGCCTGGCACGCCTGTGATCTGCCTATTTCACCCCCTTCTATAGTCACGAATGAATTAAGCGCCATGTTCTGTGCTTTAAATGGAGCTACACTGTATCCGTCCTGCTTAAAAATGCGGCACAACGCGGTGACCATAATGCTTTTACCGGCAGAAGAAGCTGTTCCCTGGATCATCAATGTCTTTGCCGTCATCAGTTCCCTTCCCGTATTTCCTTAATAGACTGAATGAATTTTTGGCAATGCGTTCTATTAAGTGGTGCTACGCGTATATATTCAGGCAGTCCGAACGATGTACAGTCTCTCACCAGGATTCCTTTAGCCAGCAGTTGTTTTTGGAAATGTTTGGCGTCCCCGGCTTTAAATATGAAGAAATTTGTGCTGGTGGGGATGACTTTATAGTCCATGTTTGCCAGTTTCCCGGTCAGATATGTTTTAGACCTGCGTATCCGGTCTGTGCACTGTGTAAGGTAGTCATCACATGACAGCGCTGCTTCTCCCGCGGCTTGAGCAGCTAAATTTACATTCCATGGGGGCCGCACTTTCTTCAAATTGGCGACTATATTGGCGGATGCCATCCCGTAGCCCATGCGCAGGCCGGCAATTCCATAATCTTTGGTCATTGATCGTACTATAAAAAGGTTGCTTCTTTTCAACAGGCTGCGCGAGTCCCATGCGTTATCTGTGAAGGCAATGTATGCCTCATCAAGGATGATGAGTGTGTCGGGGAACGAATTCAGGATATTTTCTACATCACTCAAGTTGAGGTATTGACCGGTTGGGTTATTCGGATTGCATAAAAAGATGCCGGCTGGATGGCGTAATTTAGCAAAAGAAATAAACTCATCGCAATCGATTTTAAAGCCATCTTGTTCATTGACATAATATTTCTCGATACGGGCGTTTACGATTGTGGTGGCAAGCTCATATTCTCCATATGTGGGACAGGGAATTACCACTGCATCACCATGACCAAAATAAGTACTTGCAGCCAGCCTGATCAATTCGGTCGAACCGCTTCCTGCGATGAGGTTGTCGGGTGCTATTCCCAATTTATTCGAAAGCAGGCTGATAAAATTGCTCGATTCAGGATCAGGATAATGCTCGATGTCGGTTTTGCGCAGAGCTGTGCGAACAATACTCGGTGGACCATATGGGTTACAGCATGTGCTGAAATCCAGGATTTTCAGGTCATCGTATTCAGTGTTTTCCCTTTTGATAAAGCCAGCTCCACCATGAAATACCGGCTTTATGTTCTCTATATGAGGTTTAGGAGATGGCGGCAACAAGCACCTCCTTACCGATGACCAGGATTCCGCAGATGGAAGCTGCGACCAGCATAATTGCCTGGGACTCACTTATGGAGGCTAAAGACAGCTCATTTTCCCCATTGCCCAGCCTGTAATAGCCGGCTTTTTCCAATACAACATTGAGGGAACCAGCCATAGCGCTCATTGTCCATCCGGCATTGGGGCTTTCGGTTTTATTGTGATAGGCAAGCATCGTTTTCCAACCGGACGCAGGCCTGGTTTTGCACAGAGCAGCTGCTGCCAGAATAAATATGGCGCTCAGGCGCGCGGGAATGAAGTTAAGGATATCATCAAGACGGGCGGCGAACTTGCCGGTATACTCCCACTCGCCATGGTATCCTATCATGGCATCATAAGTATTCACTATACGGTAAAAGACAGCTCCCGGAACTCCGAAAATGGCGAAATAGAAAAGAGGCGCCACGAAACTGTCGCACAGATTTTCTGCGCATGATTCAATTGCCGCAGATATCAATTGTTTGTCGTTAAGGTGGGCAGGGTCGCGATGCACTAATGCCCTGACATCAGTGCGTGCTTCTGTTAAGACTGCCGATTGCAGGCTTGTTTTCACCCTTTGCACTGCCTGCCAGAGGCCGCGCAGGGAAAAAGCATTCTTCAGCAGGTATGCCGATACTATTATGTATAAAACAGTATTCAGGCTCTGCAGGTAATGCAATAGAAAATAGACCGGCGCTACAACAAGCAGTACTGTGAAAACCACTACGATTATGCCGTAGATGGTCTGTTTTACTTTTCCAGATAGCGGCCTGGGCTTCAACAGTAATGAAATAAAATTGCCCAGCCGTGCTACCGGGTGAAAGCGGTTTGGCGCCTCTCCGGTTGATATATCCAGCAGCAACGCAGCCAGTAAGATCAATAATCCGGCCATAATCTCCATCTCATCAATCGATCAATAAATGTCATATTATTTAGCTATAAACAAAAAAACCCTGCTCCAAGAGCAGGGGGATCATTATAAAATAACAGATCCCACCCCCTTACTCCGCGGAGGTAGCTTCTAACAGCAAGGTGGCGTTCTGACTTTTACAGTAGGCGGGACTGTACCGGAATCACACCGGTTTGCATTCCTTTTAAGCCAGGGTCACCCCTGGTTGCCTTGCTTAAATATTAAGTTGGTTACAGCATATATTGCCGAACCCTGAAAGTCAATACAATGCTAGGTTTGTAGTTTTTTGCGAAACCTAACACGTGCTTTTGCCGGGTGGCAGGCGGCATATGACTGTGTTATGACACGGCCGGAAAAGTAAAATTGTCTTTAGTAAAGACCTCAATGCAGGCGTCCACGATTGTCTTGTCGTACTTAATACCGCGGTTGGCCTTAATCTCCTCCAATGCCTTTTCAATGCCCAATGACGGACGGTAAGGCCTGTAAGAGGACATGGCTTCTACAACGTCGGCTACGGCCAATATTTTTGCTTCCAGCAGTATCTCGCCATCCTTCAAGCCCTGCGGGTAACCGGAGCCATCTATTCTTTCGTGGTGTTGCAATACAATTTGAGCAATAGGTGAATGGAACTCAATATCTTTCAAAATATCGTAGCCTCCGTGGGCGTGTGCCTGGATTATTTTGAATTCCAGATCAGTAAGCTTTCCCGGTCTGTTCAGGATGTCAGACGGCACGTATATCTTGCCAATGTCGTGAATAATTGTACTCGTGTGTATGGTGTTTACCTTTTCTTCAGGCAGGTTCATTTTTCTGGCAATAGTGGTCGCCAGTTTTGCTGTCCGTACCTGGTGGCCGGATGTATAAGGGTCCTTCATCTCCAGAATCTTAGCCATGGCGCTTACCGTGTCGTTCAGAGTTTTCTTAAGGGATAATAAGCTTTTTTGCAGTTCAGCTTCTGCTTGTTTAAGGGCCGTGATGTCATGCACAATGGCATTAAATCCGACCATTTCTTTATTAATTATAATTGCCCTGGGGTTAGTATAAAGCCAGACGATATGCCCTGATTTATGAATAATCCTGAACTCAATGGCAGTCTCGATTTTTCCACTCCCAGCAGCATTTAGAAATGTTTCCAATACTGCTAAATCTTCGGGCTGCACTAAGCTGACAAACGTTTTGTTCAGCAATTCTTCCTGTGAATATCCCAGTATCTGGCACATTCGTTTATTAACGAATGTAAATTTGCTATTTGTATCTATTATTGCAATGCCGGCTCCCCCGGTTTCAACCATACTGCGATACTTTGCTTCAGATTCACGCAGTGATTGCTCTGCATTCCGGCGCCGGGCGATTTCATCTTCTAACTGTATTATTTTTTTGTCCAGTTTTTTCACTACCCGGTCGGTATAAGCCTGAAACATCCCGAGATCCAACGATATGGACTTCCCCTTGTCTTTTTTAGATGCGGTTTCCTCAACCAGACTATTAATGATATTCATAAACTCGTCCGGTTCGGCTGGTTTCCTGATGAACCTATCTGCTCCTAATTTGAGCGCCAGCTCTTCGTCCAGCTTTTCAATATAGGTGGCAGTGTAGAAGATGAAGGGGATGTGTTTGAACATTGTATCGGTCTTACATTTCAGGCAAAGCTGATAGCCATCCATTACCGGCATGAGGATATCTGAGATAATAAGATCAAACTCGCCAGCAGTTAATTGTGCCATGGCTTGCGCTCCATTGCTGGCAGAGGAGACCTGGTGCCCGTGTCCCTTGAGCAATACCTCTAACAGGTACCGGTTTTCCTGGTAGTCATCCACAACAATAATACGCATTTAAATACCTGAATAATAATAGTAGTGTTACATGTATTTTCTCAATTCTGCTAAAAAGGTTTCCGGATTAATCGGTTTCTCGATATAACCCGTGCAGCCTGCGGCGATTGCCTTTTCCCTATCACCCGCCATTGCATATGATGTGACTACTATTATTGGAATATTACTGTCAACCTCAGCGTTTCTGATTCTCCTGGTAGCCTCTAGTCCATTTATGTCCGGGAGCTGAATATCCATAATAATAAAATCGGGTTTCTCCGTCTTTGCCATATTCACGCTTTGAACACCTTCTTTCGCCTCTATGACCTGGAAGCCGTTTTTCTCAAGTAAGAATCTCATGAGATAAAGATTAGACTCGTTGTCTTCAACTACAAGTACCTTCTTCATTTTCCTTCTTTCTCACGCATATACTTTTTCGGAATTACACTTCCCAATTAAGGATTATACGTGAAACGCTTTCATAATTCTGTTAAACCCGTATTTGTCCCGCCGGGGAGGGAGGACTTACTTTATCCTTATATCTGAGCGGCAAAGTTAATGTAAATTCACTTCCTCTACCATATGTGCTCTCAGCCCGGATGTTACCTGACATAAGGTCAACAAGCTTTCTGGTCAGATACAAACCCAGGCCGGTTCCCTCGTGTCTTTTTGTTAACAATACATCAACCTGTTGAAAAGGTTCGAAAAGCCTGACCATGTCCTCCTCTTTGATCCCTGTCCCGGTATCGCTGACCCGAATCTCTACATTGCCTTCTGCGGGGGTGCCGGCAGCGATTTTAACGCTTCCGCTATCGGTGAACTTGATGGCATTACTTAACAGGTTCATAAAAACCTGTTTTACGCGTCTTTTATCATTAAATATTTCTACGTCTTTCGGTACTTCCATTTCTAGCTGCAGGCCCTTTTCTCTTGCCATGTGGGAGAACGTCTGAACAACATCTTGCATCACGTCACCAAGTTTGAATTCCTCGGGAGATAGTTCCACCTTTCCCGCCTCTATTTTGGAGATATCCAGAACGTCGCTAATCAGGCTCAGAAGATGGGTAGCACTGCTTTTAACAATGCCGAGCTGTTTTCGTTGTTCATCGTTGATTTCACCGGCCATGCCCTGCAGTATAACGCCGGTAAAGCCTATAATTGAGTTCAAAGGTGTCCGCAGTTCATGGCTCATGCTGGCAAGAAATACTGACTTAAGCCTGTCCATCTCCTGCAGGCGAATGTTGGTCTGCTTTAACTCAATATTTTTCTCTGCCAGTTCAGCCGTCCTCTCTTCGACCAGTTTCTCCAGGTGATCCCGATACGTCGCCAGCTCGACTTCAGCGCGATTGCGTGAGTTGATTTCCGCAGTAAGCGCCTGTGTCCTGGATCTGACTTGGGATCTCAAGATCAAACTCCCGGCTCCAAGCAGTAATACCAGCCCGCCAATGCCTGCTAGCGACCATATGGCCCAAATGGGAATTACAGAGGTCTCGGCAGGTCTTGCTCCAAGCCATTTATCCAGTGACCGGTAGTATATTGAATTATTATCTTGTTTCAGTAATTTTATTTGGTGATCTATTCTTTCGATAAGATATGGTGTCAAACTGGAATTTTTCGGGAATGCAAAATATAGGAGAATAGGCTGGAAAATGACGGCACTCTTCAAGACTTTATAATCTGTATCATACCGATAACCGAAGTCTTTTGTTACAACTCCTGCATCTGCCTCACCGCTTGCCACTAATTCAAAAACCCTGACATAACTATCTACATCAATAAAGGTGCTATTGATATTATATGATTTGACAAGTTCTTTTATGCTCTCGG
>JBEKCL010000103.1:0-11881 GCA_050014895.1 Dehalococcoidia bacterium | reverse complement strand
ATGCTAAATGACCCCGTGGAAATCGAGGCTAGATTAGATTCCTGATCTTTATCAATCATCTGATCCCAAAAAAATATTTTATATTGCCACTGCATCGAATTGCCTCCTTCCCCTGTCTTAAATATGATCCCGCAACCAATCTGAAATGTCAAAGTGTGCCTCATAATTGTCTTTTACTTCAGTAATCAGGATACGATCTTCTATTGTAATATAATGAGAAAGCTGCTTATGAATTTCCTTTGGCGATAACTCACACTTTACAAGGAATACAGAACTTATAGAATTAGAAAATTGTTTACTACTACCTAATGATTCTATTGCTCTAAATAAAGGTTCATACATTGTTACATTTACCGGGGTGTTTAATAATATTTGATCTACAGGTCTAAAGAAATCAAAACAGATAACGTAAACAGCCATAGCCAACCCCCTATTTATGCTCTGATAATTATTTCAAGACAATACCTTTAACAATATATATCATAACAAAAAGCATTACATAAAACGGCCATATTGAAAAGGAAATTAAAGAACTTAGCAACAGCCTCCATAGTGCCCCTTTTGGCTCAACAGCAAATAGATCGGTTGAATTGATCTGCTGGCTGTGCAATTTACTGATAAAATCATTGTAAGCATCCCTAAAACCCTTTTCCAATGCTAAATAGTAGGTATCAAGAAATAAAAAGAGTATAGTCGGAACAATTGCAATCAGTACATATTGAGGCTTCCCATTATCAGCAACTATCACCAGGATTGCTGATACAAGCGTAATACACCACGCCTTAGACCCTGCAGAGTTGGCGGCCATTCTCTGGATAACGGCTTGTATGATATTTAAATGAGCAGTAACTGCCTGGGAGTTCTCTCTAAATTCTCCATCCGTAGTCATTTCACTGTCTCTCTGCGATAGCATCCTCTATCCACTGTTCAATATTATCCTTTATATCATTGTAGGCGTCTGTGCTTTTCGGATTATGACACTTAATAGTCCTTACTTTGCCGTCCTTGTCTGTAAAAGTAAATTGATCAAACGGGTTGCTGCCTTTGCTACACGTCCCTGTATTTGGATCGTTCAGGTTGTGAATATAGATACCAAAGAGACCCCTGCCATCCTTCCATGCTTTTTGAATTTCATGCTTAACCCACTTTCTCTCTGCTGTTTTTTCCCCAACAAGGACAACGACGCAAGAACGGTAATTCATATTATCATCGATCCATTTCTTAACTGCATCGTCCCCTTTTTTCTTGATCTCTTCCCAGTCATTAGCCGAAACAGGTTTATTGTCTTCCAATGCCCCGATATTACGAATTTGCTGCACCCTCATAACATCATTGTCAAAATGAAAACTGTAAAATATCTGCCTCTTAACTTCTGCCATAATATGATCCCCCTCCCAAAATTGTATATCAGACAACATTCTGCAAAATATTCTAAATACCTCTTTTTCGTCTAGTTAAAGGATGTTAATTTTTCCGCCTCTGTCCTTATAAACTCCCGTAGCCCGACCAGGTCGCCAGCGTCTAGGTATGCTTTGATCCGATCAACGCGATCCTGGGCGGTCTGCATTACCTTGGCATGCTCCGTCAGGGCAGCCGAAAATTGAGCGTCTATTTTCCCTTGTATATCCCGATCTCTCTGCTCGTTCTCGCTCTTGGTGATCCGCCATAATTGCAATATCTGTAATTCCATTAGCCTCTGCCGCAGCTTGCGCCTCTCGGTAGATTTGGCGGTCTCGATCTCATTTTTCAGTTGTTCTATGTCCTGTCGGGTGCGGTCGAGATCATCATTCAGGCTCATGGCTCTCACATACTTTCTCAACTTCATTATTCAAAGGTTACGTTATTCGTCAAAAAATCGAGTGCATTTTGATTACTTAATCTTATCTTATATCTATTGATAATGTTTTCCTGAACAATTCCTGACATGTTGTAAGATGTTCCAATTATCGTTTTTTGTTGAAATTGTGATATATTTAATCTATCCATATTGGCAGAGTGATATCCGCATCCTAGAAAGAATATTTGTGCTGCTTTTTCAAAAAGTTTAAAGGCAGTAATAAAATCCTTATCTTTTGAAGCATCCTCATGTAAGACTTTAATACCGGTGCTTATTTGTTTTATTTTTTTAGCATTATCAACAATCATAAGTTCTGCTTTTTCTTCCTCTTCAATATCGTCTCTTTTATCGTTGTAATTATAACGTATGCCTCCATAAGGATAAATAACTTGATTATTATTACTTCGATTCTTTTGCCAAGGTAATAAACCCAATTGGCCATGCAAATGTACTATTGGTATCTGAGACAGTTTTATAGCTAGTTCTTCATCGTTTGCCCCATATAAATGGCTCATTACAGTAAATAAATAGTGCTCTAGGGATCGTTCATAATTATAAGTTATTATCGATACCTGATTAATAGCAAAGCTGTTAAAGTCAGCATCGTTCATCGCAGACCATAAAAAACCGTACCAATCATCATTCCGAAAGTTATCATTATTTTCGTACTGCAAAAGTGTAATCGCAATTGCAGCCTTCCCAATTTCTATATATGATTTGCTATTATGCTGTAAAAAAAGATCTATAGATTGCGCCTTGGAACCAGATAATTTATTAATAAAATCATCTATTAATTTTTTATCAAAACCCATTGCTATTAATAACTCTTTTTTATAAGAGTCATCCTTCAATCCAATAATGCCGTCGCCTAGCCCTTTTCCAGAAGGAAATCCAAAAGGACAGCTGGCACCAGCACCTAAAATTAGAACCGTAGGCTTGTATATCATTATGGATACCCCCTCTATATATACCTAAAATACCTAAAATAATTGTTGCTTTATTATCCCTTGTTTACTTTTTGGTTCCGCCTTTTTAAATGTATCAATATGGAACCTTGGTATTTCAAGCTGTTTTCCGTTCAAAAGTTCTTCAATCGTCAAGATTTGCAACCTGGGATATTTATACTTACCCTTATAGACTGGGGGTTCATAAAAGCCGGTAGCGGCTGCTTCTACTTTCATTGGTTTGGTCGGTTCCTCCAAGGCGATAAATACGCCTATCTCGGCCTTTTCCCTTTCCATTACGCCCTTTAAGTCTCTTACCTGGCTGACGGCTACATGCCCGCCCTTAACTTGAACAACGACCTTTTTCGTAGTTTCGCTATCCTCAAAGAAATAGATAACACCATCGATTCCACTATCTGCTCCCTTTTTCTGTTCACCAGCTGGTCTGGCCTCAATTAAACTCAATGCCCACCACTGGAATTGATATGGATCCTGCAGTGCCAGGGCCTCGGCACTTTTTAAATCTGTTGGGACTCCAATAATTTCGTATTGTGAAAGCCCCTCTTGAAAAGAATCTTCAAGCCTGTATTTAATAAGCGCAATAGCCAAGTGAGTAATATCAATACCAACCCATTTTCTTTGAAGGGCTTCGGCAACTGCAATCGCCGTTCCACATCCGCAAAAAGGATCGAGAACAATATCACCGGGGTTGCTACTTGCTTTAATTATTCTTTCTAGTAGGGTTTCGGGTTTTTGGGTAGGATAACCCAGTCTTTCTTTTGCTTGGGAATTAATGGGTGGTAAGTCATTCCACATATTCGTAATCGGCTGTCCGGGGGTGTCGTCAATATATCTTTTATAGCGTGGCATTCCACTCTTTGTAAAAACAATTCGCCCCTCCGTTGTCCAACGATCAATCGTGGTCTGATCCATCCAGTGACGCCCTGCAGGCGGTTCAATCAAACGATCACCAAAACGCCTAGCCGGGCCTTGGCCCTGTCCATGGGCTGCGACGAGTTGATAACGCCGCCCATCTAAATCGACACCTGTATAGTGACTCTTAATGTATTCTTCATCGTAATCCTGATACATTGGGTTCCATGTGACATCGGAACCTTTCGAGTAGTAAAGGAGCACGTCATGAACATCATGGAACCCTGTAGAACCACCATGGCTTGCCGAGCGTTTCCATATTATCTCATTTCGATACTTTTGTGGCCCAAAAATTGCATCCATAACTATTTTTAGATAATGGCTTGCGGTTGGGTCGCAATGAAGATAAATACTTCCCGTTGGTTTTAAAACACGGCGGAGCTCTACTAAACGTATAGTCATCATGGTAAGGTATGCCATCATGTCGTTCTGGCCTAAAAAGGCCCGGAGCGTTGTAATCAGATCAACTACTTTTGTAGGGCACTTAGTTACAATATCCTTAAAAGTTGCCTCAACTTCGAGATCCCAATGCCAGAAATCTTCAAAAGCTTTGACCTGGGAGACCGGTGCCGTTCCATTCTTCTCAGCAAAAAGAACATTATAAGTAGCCTTGCTGTTAAAGGGGGGATCAAGGTAAATAAGGTCTACGCTATCATCCTGTAAATAATCACGTAATATGTTCAAATTGTCGCCATAGAAAAGTTTGTTCTTCCACTCACCCGGCATTATCGCACCTACCTTTTTTTACGTTCTTTTTTTCTTCACCTTTTTTCTCCAAAATTCCTGCTGTCTGGCAAAATAAACAGGCCCATGCCTGTTGGGTCTGGCCGGTCATGCGGGGAAAATAAAAGCACCCGGCAAACCAATTCCGGGTGCTTAGTCGTCTGTCGCGCGGTCTGTCGCGCTGCTTACGGATGTATGCGGATTTTACGGGATTTCTCGGGATTTCGTAATTGCCACCCTTAATCGCTGGAATCCTTGTGCTGCAAGAGATTTATGGTGGGCGCGATAAGGATTGAATTTATCGCGCCCACCATTGGTTGGCACTTTTGAGACCTGCCATTCGTTAATGCACCTACTGTCTTTTGCAGATACAGTTCACACATACTGCCTAAAAGAAAAACAGTGTTCCGGCCTGTTTCACGAAACAGATCAATACATAAAAGCCGTCCACCCAGAGCTTATACATCGTCCCCAATTATGCCCAATCTTCAAGCAGTATACAACTTATTTTAAATAGTTGCGACTTATTTTAAATAGTTGCGACTTTATTTCAATAGTATACAACTTTATTTCAAAGGATCACCTGGGCAACACCGTCCTCGCCCTGTCGGTGAACAGCCGGGAACTGGAACGGTGCGAGAAGGCGATCCGGGAGTACGGCCTTACCAGCCCGGTGGTGGTCAGGAGCGTGGACGGAGCCTACCAGGTGCTGTCCGGCGAGTGCGAGCGGATGGTCCTCGCCCGAATGCGTCAGAGCGTGACGTCGGCAGTGGTGGTGGAGCAGATCAACGACCCGGAGGCCACGCGGCTTTCCCTTTTGCTCTCCGCCCTGAAGCGCACTCCCACCGCCCTCTCCGAGGGGCTGCTCTTAAGGGATCTCTGCCAGGAGTACCGCCAGAGCCAGACCGAGGCGGCCTACCTGGTCGGGCGTTCGGTCAGCTGGGTGAACAAGCGGCTCGCCCTGGCCGAACGCCTAGCCAAGAGCGTGGTGGAACTGGTCAAGGCAGGGCAGATCTCGCCCCACACCGCCCAGGAGATCGCCCGCCTGCCACAGGATGTGCAGCAAATTTTCGCCAATCATGTGGTGGCTGAGAGACTGGCCAAATCGGTTGTAGAAAAATTGGTCGTCGCCTACAACGATCCCGGCGTTCCCGAGTCAGTCCGGCAGCAGGTCCTGGAGCATCCCCGGGAGGCGCTGCCCCTGGTCGCGCACGCCCGCAAGTCCCGCGGCCGGAGAACCAAGGATGATGCAAACCCCGGGGCACTTGCCGGACGGAGGATGCACTGCGTCCTTCTGATGCTGTTCCGGCTGGCCGGGGAGGCCGAGGGCCTCCTGTCTACCCTGTCCCCGGTCGATAGGCACAATTTGAAACAGATGCTGAAATCGTGTACGGAGGCGCTCTGGCGCTTCACCCGCCTGGCCAGGGCTTGCTTCGAAGATACCGACTTTTCCCCAAGGAAAAGCCGGGAGGAGGCGCTGTGATGATCGAGCTCGAACTCTACCGCAACATCAGGCGGCTCTACAACGAGGGGCACAGCCAGCGGCAGATCTCCCGCATCCTCGGGTGCTGCCGCAAGACCATCAGGAAATACTGCCGGGGCGCCGTGCTCCACGACGCCAGGGCGACTAAGACCCAGATGGAGCTACCCCTTTCCCAGGCTCTGGCGAAGGAGATCAAGGCCCTGCTCGAGGAGAACAAGTCCCTCCCCAAAAAGCAGCGCCGGAACGCCAGGGACATCTGGCGTGCGCTAAAAGATAAGGGTTTCACCGCTGGGGAGTCCACGATCAGGCGCCATGTTCGGAAACTGGTCGAGTCGCATCCGGCCTTCGTGCCGCTGGACTTTTCGCCGGGCGAGATGATGCAGGTGGACTGGGGGGATATGCGCTCCTTCATCGGCGGCGTCAACACCAATGTTTCGGTATTCGTGACCGTCCTGCCCTACAGTTATGCCGTCTATGCATCGGTCTTCCCGGACAAGTCCGAGACCTGTTTCATCGAAGGACATATCCGCGCCTTCAATTTCTACGGGGGCGTGACCAGGCGCTGCCTCTACGACAACTCGAAGAACGCCACGGTCTCGGGCGCCGGCGCCACGGCCGTCAAGCACGAAAAGCTGAAGGAGATGGAGGCACATTATGGTTTTGAAGGAGATATGTGTAATGCCTATTCTGGGAACGAAAAGGGGGCGGTTGAGAACGGAGTGGCTATCGTCAGGCGCCTCGCCTTCACGCCCATGCCCCACGTGGAGGACTACGCCGAACTGCAGCAGCTTGTGGACGCTCGCTGCCTGGAATACATCGAGACGCACAAGATCCGCCACCGCCTGGCCAGCATCAAGGCCATGTTCGAGGATGAGCGCAAATCTTTTGTCCCCCTGCCGCTCGTAGCCATGGAGGCAGCCAAAACGGTAGCCGCCCTGGTGGGTTCCGATCTCACCGTCTTTTTGGACGGTACCCGCTACTCCGTCCCGCTAGACTATGTGGGGGAGCGGGTGACCCTCAAGATCTCACCCTTCACCGTGGCGGTATGGGCGAAGGGAGAACTGGTCTACCGGCATAAAAGAGCGCTGCAGAAAGGCAATCACCAGTACATCCCCGAGCACTACCTGGAGCTTCTGACCAGCAAGCCCCGGTCGATCGCCAACGCCGCACCCCTGAGAAAGGGTGTCATGCCCAAAGAACTGAAAGACTTTCTCGGCTTATGCAAGGCCAGGGACAAGGAGCAGCAACTGCTAGAGATCATGCTGCTTGGCCGGAGCGTGGATCCGGACAGTCTCCTGGCGGCGGTGCACAAGGCCAATTCATGCGGTGCGCCCACCTACCAGATGGTCTGCTTCTACCTAAATATCAGCCTTCCTCCCGAAGAGGATGAATCTCTGCCCGGCATCACCATCGAGCATATCGATCTTGCCGAATACGATCGGCTGGTGGGGGGTGAAGAAGACCATGACGAATGAGGAGCGGCAGGCAATGATCGAAACCCTGGCAAGACAACTGAAGCTGCCCCTGCTGGCCGGGTTCGAGCAGCACATCTCCAAGGAGAGGGATTTTGCAGACAACCTGCTCCATCTCCTGCAGTTGGAGACCCTGGACAAAGAGCGCCGGGGCATCGAACGGAGGACCAGGACGGCCGGGTTCCCTTTCGTACGCGTCCTGGACGCTTTCGAGTTTGCCACCAGCCGGCTGCCGAGACTGGACCGGAACCAGGTGTACGAGTTGGCGGAGTGCCACTACATCACCGAAAAGAGGAATGTCATTGCCATTGGGAATTCTGGAACTGGCAAAACATTCCTGTCCATAGCACTTGGTCTGGAGGCGATCCGGCGGGGATTCACCGTGCGTTTCAGGAAGGTGTCCGATCTGGTCAACCAGATGACCGAGGCCCAGAACGAGGGGCGGCTGTCCCGTTACATCAAATCGCTCAACACCTGCCAACTGCTAATATGCGATGAGTTGGGATATCTACACTATGACCTGCAGGGTGCCAGCCTCCTGTTTCAGGTGTTTGCCGCCAGGGATGAAGTGAGCAGCACCCTCGTCACTTCCAACTTAGAATTCTCGAAATGGCCGGCGTTCCTCGGCAATGACCAAACCATGTGCACTGCCCTGGTTGATCGATTGGTGCATCGCGCGGAAATTCTCAACATGAACGGCCAGAGTTTCCGTCTCAGAGGTGCCAGAGGGGACGCCGGTGCCTTTGATAAACCTCCGGATCGTATCGAGTAGCGTCTGCTATTCCACATAATCAATACCAATCTGGGATCCCCGGTAACCATACACTTGACGTAAATAAAATCACGGAGCGGTACAGTTCCGTGATGTTTTTTTGCCCTCAAGGACGTATTAAACGACTCATTAGCTAATGAGCCATTTTTTACGGCGTACTGTACAAAGAATTATCCTGCTTACGTCCTATCCATAATCACCCAGCCTTCAAACATAGACCCCACAATGGTTGAAGAGTGGTATCAATTTGCTGAGCATAAATCATTACAGTCGTGCTCTCTTCCGGCCCTCATCAGCATGAGCATCTCCACACGCTCTTTGACAATCAACCGGTCTCCCTTTCAGGTCATGCCAGGCGGGCAATCTGTTTCAAGTTATGGGCGAAGATCCCCAGTCCGACCCAGGTCTTTGTTCCATTGATGCCCCTGGATAGGCTGCGGTCTATCCCGAACTTGCGCTTCAGGTAGCTGATCTGCGCCTCTTCACCAGCTCTCCAGCGCTGCAGATACCTGAACCAGGACTGGGACTGGTAGTCTCGACGCTCGTAAGTGATCCAGCCCCTGCGGGGAAGAGAGATCTTCTCAACCCCTCTTGAGCGCAAGGCGGCCTCGTTTTTAGGGCTGGCAAAACCCCGGTCGCCGGCGACGCTAGTCGGAGCTGTCAACGGCCGAACATTGCAATGTGGGCATCCACGGCCGGTATCAGCAGAGTATCGTCGCACGGGTTCCCTTCAAGCACCTGGTAGCGGGTGATGATATTCTTCTCGCAGTCCTGGATGAAAAGCTTCATCCCGAACTCCACCGGCACATTCAACTTGCCCTTGACGATCGGCCGGGCGTCGGTGTCGAAGACGCTCACCACCCGGTCCCTGATGTGAGTGTTTCCCTGCTGCACGGATACGGTCTGGGCAATAATTCTCTTAGCGGTCTCGACGGTCGTCTCCAGGACTTTAACTGTCTGTTCCACTTTGACGGCGGCAGCATCGGCCTGATCAAAGAGGTGCTGTTTTACTTCATTAAGAACTTGCTCCGCCTGCCCGACCACCTCCCGGGTGGCGCCCAAGATCTTGGATGTGATCTCTTTCACATTCTGCTTTGCTTCGTTGGTGCGGTTCTTTATGGTGCTCCCCATGTCAAGAACACAAATTTGAAAATATAAGTTAAATCCTCCTCGATGTTATTTTGTTGTATCAAGTAGCTCTTCAGTGAGATTGCTTTCGCCGTCAAAATTTTATGCTTTTCAAACGAGCCAGTGCGTTGGACGAGTGAGAGCCGGTGGTAACTTTGTGCTAGCATTACCCTTGGCTGAGTTAATCTGGGATTGAGTGAGAAAGATACTCTTAGACAGATCGGCCCCTCTAATATCAGTATCCCGGAAATCAGCTCCAATCCTCCCCGCAAGCAGGTAGGATCAATATGCCAATATAGGTAAGAATGGATCGGAAAAAAGTATCGTTATAAAATGGCGCATGGCCCGACAACACATTTACCGCACACATCACATCCAGACAATCCTATGGAGGAAAACTCTTTCGTGACTTCAAGAATATGGTCGTAACATCTGTGCCTATCAAACCCCTCCAGGGTAAGGGCTTTGGTCGGACAGTTATTGATGCAAAACAGGCACTTCCCATCCTTTAAATTGAGGCAGAACTCTTCTTCCGGACGGAGATCGGGAACGATCTCTTCCGAAATAATCACACTTCCGTATCTCCCAGCGCATCCAACAGGAGTGATCAGCATTCTATTCCGGCCAAACCTGCCCAATCCAGCTATCAAGGCTGCGCTTCTATGAGACCAGGTGGCAGTCAGAGTTTTTTCATCAAAGGTGTGCGTAGCCTTTATTGTTGCCCCTTTGATTCCTTTTTCAGCGAGCATCTGAATTACTTGTTCGGATATTTTATTAATCAGGATATTTGCTTCTACATATGATTTACCCCATTCCGGGGCAACTTCTGCTGACTTGCGATTGCTTGAAACGACGTTGCGTGAAAAGGGAATGAAAAATGATACCACCGTCTTGGCTTCTGGCAAGAGATCTTTGGGATGAATGTGATGCGGTCCCACAATTTCTTTCAACTGGGAAAACAATGGATCATCCGCTGAAGCAAACCCCGCCAGGGGTTCCCTAAAATACTCACCATGTGCCGACTCAAGAACTTCGTTTTTAATCAATGATTCGATCTGAGCACGAATAGTCATATTTTACCTCCTTCAAATTTTAATAATATCTAATTGCTTCCGACGCTGAAAAATACAGGGCGACACAGCACAAGCCAAAGCAGGCTTCGCAGTTGGCTCGCAGATCGCGGCGAATCCCATCAATGAAATAAAGCACTGGGTGTTCGTTATGATCAGGCAACAACGTCTCTCCCTGGAATTGTTGTATCAAGCAGCTGCGGTGAGCGTGCTCTTCTGGTAGTAGTCTGTCGGGCATGATCCATCAAGTGCAGAATGTGGCCGGCGTGTATTGTAAATCTCCATGTACTCGTTAAGCATGCTTCTCAGCTCTCTTGGTGTTTCGTATTCGTTGATATAGATTCGGTCGTACTTCAGGGTGCGGAAGAATCGTTCAGTTCTGGCGTTATCCAGACATTGTCCCTTGCCATCCATGGAGATCTGGACACCACTTTCTTCAAGCAGTCTGATATAGTCTGGATTGGTGAAATGGCCGCCCTGGTCACTGTTGATGATCTCCGGCTTACGCGTGGCGAGTGCCCGTTTCAGACAGTTCAGAACAAATGATTTATCAATGGTGCTGGAAAGCTCATAGTCCACGATATAACGGCTGTACCAGTCGATGATGACAAACAGGTACATGAAGCCTTTCTTCATCCGAATATAGGTAATATCTATGCCCCAGACTTGTTCTGGCCTAACAATAGCCATATTGCGCAACAGGTAGGGACGAACATACTGGGCATGATAGCGTTTGGAGAGATTGGGCTTTGGATAGATTGTGTAGATGCCCATGTCCCTCATGATCCGCCTAACACGTTTCTTGTTGATCACCAATTGATAAGCTCTTCTGAGAAAAGCCGTGATCGTCCGGTAACCCCAGGTCGGTTCAGCAGTGTGAATCTCGTCTATCAGGCACCTGAGGTACAGTTCTTCATCACTGATAGTTCTGATGGCAGATTTCCTGTAGGCACTGGTTCTTTTAATATCTAACAGCTCTGCCTGGCGCTTCACCGTCATCTTTTTGTTGCTGAAATCAATGCAAGTCTTACGGTTTCTTGTGTCCGAGGATCTGTTCAGATTTTTTTTTAAGCCAGTCAACCTCATACGTCAACTGACCGACTTTGCGCTCCAGTTCTGCCACGCGTCGCTGTTCTTTCTCCAGTTCCTTTTCGGCATCAGAGGCTCCTTTCTTGAAAGCCCCAGGTGCTCGTTCCAGGAACTCCTGCTTCCAGCGGCTGATCATGACAGGATTGATACCGTACCTGGCAGCAATCTCGTTTAAGGTGGCTTCTTCCCGGAGTACTTCCAGGACTACCTTGGTCTTGTACTCGGCTGTGTAATGATTTCGCTTGTCCATGCTCCCATTTTAACTTAATTTTCTAATTCTGTGTCCCCGTTATGGGGAGCATTATACTTCAGCACCTTGACGATGGAGTAGATCCGCTTCCTGATGGACCTGGTCCGGTTATGAAACTCGGCTTCCACAGCTGCCCCCTGCTTCTTGATCTCTCTGACTGTGTGCGGGTGATCACCCGCA
>JBEKCL010000102.1:0-11955 GCA_050014895.1 Dehalococcoidia bacterium | reverse complement strand
ACTTAAAAAGCTTGAGGAAGCACACCCTGAACTCATCACCCCTGACTCTCCAACTCAGCGGGTCGGCGCTGAGCCGGTACAGGCTTTCGGAGTCGTAGTACATCCACGTCCGTTGCTCAGCCTGTCAAATGCGTTTACCGACGAGGACTTAGATAACTGGTTCAACAGGATATCCAACCTTGTACCGGGGCAAAAATTCGATTTCGTCTGTGAGCTTAAGATAGATGGGCTGGCAGTTGCGCTTACTTACGAGAAAAGGATTTTAAGTGTTGGCGCCACCAGGGGCAACGGCTACCAGGGAGAAAACATTACACAGAATTTGAAAACCATCAGAAGCATCCCGCTCTCAGTACCTTCAGACGCTCCACCCCGTTTCGAAGTCAGAGGTGAAGCTTATTTACCGAAGGAAGGGCTTAAAAAACTCAATGAGGAAAGGGCCCGGGACAGGCTGCCTCTTTTCGCTAATCCACGCAATGCCGCTGCTGGCTCGGTACGCCAGCTTGACCCTAAAATAACGGCGGACCGGCCCATGGATATTTATGTATATCAACTCGGATGGGCAGAGGGTAAAGAGATGCCGCTTACACATTGGGACACCATGCAGTTTCTCAAATCACTGGGCTTTAAGATAAACCCTAATATGGCCCGCTGCCGCAATCTTGATGAAGTAAAAACGTACTACCATAAGTGGGTGAATCTGCGCGAGCAATTGCCGTACGATGCTGACGGCGTTGTTATAAAAGTAAATTCCATTGCTCTGCAGGAAGAACTCGGCTATGTTGGCCACGACCCGCGATGGGCTATCGCTTACAAGTTCCCAGCCGTTCAGGGAACTACCCGACTGCTTAGTATAGGCATCAATGTAGGCAGGACTGGAAGCCTCAATCCCTTCGCAATCCTTGAACCTATAAATATCGGCGGAGTAACAATTGAAAGAGCCACACTTCACAATGAAGATGATATCCACCGCAAAGATATCCGCATCGGGGATTGGGTATTGATCCAGCGGGCTGGAGAGGTCATACCTGAAATAGTAGAACCGATTGTAAGCAAACGCACCGGAGATGAGCAGGTTTTCCATATGCCTAAGATCTGCCCTGTCTGTGGAGCGGAGGTAATCAGACCGGAAGGCGAAGCTATGCACCGCTGCACAAACACCGCCTGCCCGGCACAAGCGTTGGAACAAATAAAACACTTTGCAAGTAAAGGCGCCATGGATATCGAAGGTGTTGGCGAAAAGCTCTGCCAGTCTCTTTTTGAAAAGGGACTTATTAAAGACTCGGGCGATCTCTATTATCTAACTAGGGAGCAATTACTCGGCCTCGAGCGTATGGGAGAAAAAAGTGTTACCAAGGTGCTCTCATCCATTGAAACCAGCAAGAAGAGGCCGCTTCAAAACCTGATATTCGCTCTGGGTATACCTAATATCGGGGAAGAAACTGGTATAGTGCTTAGCGGCCATTTTCCCAGTATAGAAGCCCTGTCCAAAGCCGGCAGCGAAGAGCTGATGAGTATCCCATCCATTGGTCCAAAAGTTTCGGATGGCATACTGGCCTTTTTCAGGCAACCTCAGAATATCAGGGTCCTTGAAAAACTAAGCAAAGCTGGCGTGCAAATGAGTACGGTGGGACCATTACGCAAAGACCTGCCGCTATCAGGAAAAGAATTTGTTATAACAGGCAAGCTGGAAAAGTTCGGAAGGCAGCAAGCTGAAACATTAGTAAGAGAATTAGGAGGCAAAGCAAGTTCCGACGTGACAAAAAAGACCACTTATGTTGTGGTCGGCGTCGATCCGGGCTCAAAACTGGCACGCGCTCAGGCACTTGGCATTGAGATATTAAACGAAGATCAATTCAATGAGATACTAATAGAGGCAAAAATGAAATCCGGTAATCCTGAGCAAATACCACTATGATGAAGATCATTTTAGGTCTGGGCAACCCGGGCAGTCAGTATCGCTTAAACAGGCATAATGTCGGTTTCCGCTGCATCGACCAGCTAGCGGAAAAATACTCCACCCAGATTAAAAAGCTTTGGTGCCAATCAGATACCGGTAAACTGGTGATAGCGGGACATGAGGTCGTTCTGGCAAAGCCACGCACATTTGTTAACCTGAGCGGAAACGCTGCTACATGCCTGCTGGATAAATTGAATTGCACGTCCGAAGAACTGCTGGTTATCCATGATGATCTGGACTTACCCACAGGACGGCTCAGGATCAGGCTGGGAGGCAAATCGGGAGGACACCGCGGCGTCAGATCAATCATCGACCGGCTTGGAGGCGAGGACTTTTACCGCTTACGAATTGGTATTTCCCGCCCTCCAAGAGATAGCAACACAGCATATTATGATGATGAGATTGTTGACTACGTACTGGGTAACATGAGCATTCAAGAGGAAGAACTTATGCGGCCCGCAATTGACCGGGCTTGCGAAGCGGTTGAATTTATATTAACGGAAGGAATTACAGCCGCCATGAATAAGTTTAACAAGCTTTAAATTAACGAACCCTGTGTGTAATCTCGATTGCCCGCATTTATACCTGAATGGTATAATATCGCGGCTTCAAAATGGAGATTGCAGGGCTATTACAACTTTTCTGTTTGGTGAGAGTAAAATTAATTTGGATGAGGGGTGGCGATTTCCATCATTTGTAATAGATAGTGTGTGCCTGGCAAAGTCACAGGCTGCAGATCAATGATTATTGACCGGGGAAATTATGATGAATACATTAAAAAGCACGGTAATAAAGAGTGTTAAAGCACGGGAGATTATCGACTCACGCGGTAACCCGACCATCGAAGTAGAAGTATTCTTAGATAGTGGTGTTTCGGGCCTAGCATGCGTGCCTTCAGGCGCCAGCACAGGAAAATATGAAGCGCTGGAGTTGCGTGATGGTGATAAGAAAAGATATAACGGCCTGGGTGTACTAAAAGCCGTAGAAAATGTAGATAAAATCATCCAACCTGCTATCATCGGGTTTGACGCCGGCAAACAGGAAAAACTCGATGAAAAGCTAATCTCTCTCGATGGGACAAGCGATAAATCGCGCCTTGGCGCCAATGCGCTCCTGGGAGTTTCCCTTGCAGCAGCACATGCATCCTCAAATGCAGCCACTATACCGCTTTACCGGTATATTGGGGGAAACAATGCCGTCGTAATGCCGGTTCCAATGATGAATATACTGAACGGCGGTAAACACGCTGAAAATTCTACCGACTTGCAGGAATTCATGGTTATGCCGACAGGAGCAGCCAGTTTTAACAAGGCAATGCAAATGGGGTCCGAGATCTATCACGCCCTTAAAAAAGTAATCAAACAGAAGAAAATGAACACGAATGTGGGCGATGAGGGCGGTTTTGCGCCTTCCCTGTCATCGAATAAAGAGGCCATCGAGTTGATACTCTCTGCTATAGAATCGGCTGGCTATAAGCCCGGTACTGACTGCCATATCGCCATTGATGCAGCTGCCAGCAGCTTCTACAAAGACGGCATGTATGTATTAGAGAAAGAAGGACGATCGCTTTCCGGTGCAGAAATGGTCAAGTTCTATTCTGAATGGGTAACTGACTATCCAATTATTAGCATTGAAGACGGGCTTGACGAAGATGATTGGGATAGTTGGGTCCTGCTTAACAAAGAACTGGGGAAAAAGGTCCAAATAGTTGGGGATGATCTGTATACTACTAACGTGCAACGCCTTAAGAAAGGCATTGACATTAAATCGTCAAATTCCATATTGATCAAGGTAAACCAGATTGGGACTTTAACCGAAACGCTGGCAGCTATCGACATGGCGCGCAAAGCGGGATGGACTTCTGTAATCAGTCACAGGTCGGGCGAAACCGAAGACACAACCATCTCCGACCTCGCAGTAGCAATGAACTCCGGGCAAATTAAAACAGGCGCTCCCTGCCGCAGTGAACGGGTAGCTAAATATAACAGGCTACTTAAGATAGAAAATGAACTAGGGCAGAAGGCTAAATACCCCGGCCGCAAAGCCTTGCGCATCTAGGAGGTAATTACTTTATGGAGTTGTTCAAAGGCATTAATCAAATCAAGGTCCCCATTCCCAAGGTGGGACTGGACAATGTCAACGTTTACATTATTGAAGGTACCAATGGGAACTTGATGATTGATACCGGTTGGAACACACCCGAAGCATTCAATGCGCTTGCGCAGGAGATGAAAACCAGCGGGTTTGCCATGAAGGACATAACAGAGGTTGTTGTTACGCACATCCATCCCGATCACTTTGGCCTGGCAGGCAAGATTGCTGAGCTAACAGGCGCAAAGATATCTCTAAGTGACATAGATTTTAATATGGTTGACTCGCGTTACTTTCATCCCGAAAGTATACTTGGCGAGATGACATCCTTTCTAAAAGCCAATGGCGTGCCTGACTGGGAATTAAAAATGCTTTCGGAAGCCTCACAAACTATACGCAATTTCGTCTCCCCCGTTTCCAAAATAAATGTATTAAAACCCGGTGACCATATTTCAATGGAACCCTATGACTTCCAGGTTATTTTAACGCCCGGCCATACGCCCGGCCACATATGCCTTTATGAACCTAATAAAAAATATTTGTTCTCCGGTGACCAGGTGCTGGCTGAGTTGGTTCCAAATATCAGCTATCACCCGCAATCAGGAGAAAACCCGCTTGGTGATTATGTCTACTCCCTACATGCACTTGGGGAACTGGAAGTCCGCTTTGTTTTTCCCGGGCACGGTTCAGTTTTTAGCGGTCTCGGCCCCAAAATAGATGATATTATGCGTTTTCATCGTGACAGAATGATGAATATACAAAAGATAATGGGCGTTGAAACTAAGAATGCCTATGACGTCGCTAAAAGCCTGCCATGGATCATCAATGGTGATACCCTGGCATATGATAAACTAGAACCTATCGACCGCAGGCTGGCCGTGCTAACCGTGCTGGCGCACCTGCAATTCCTTGTCGCCGAGAATAAGGGTAAAAAGGTTGAGGAGGCCGGTAAAACCGTCTACTGGGCCGGAGAATAATTTGTGGACAAGCTATTTAAGAAAATTCAAGCATTAAACCTGGAATATTCAGATAAGCCCCAGCCGGAATTGCTTGTTTCAATGCCGAACCCTTACCCTGATCAGGATTATGAAGTCCAGGTTGTATCGCCCGAATTTACTGCACTTTGTCCTGTAAACCCGGGGCAGCCTGACTTCGCAACTGTAACAATCAAGTATGTACCCGACAAACACATTATCGAGTTTAAATCGTTGAAGCTATATCTAACCAGCTACAGGACAGTCACAATTTTCTACGAAGCTTCTACAAACCGCATTATGCAAGACCTGATAAAGGCTCTAAAACCAAAATCGATGGAAGTTATCACCGATTGGAACGTCCGTGGCGGTATTTCAACAAAGGTGGTATCCATATACAATAAAATAAAGCGACCTAAAGGAGGTTGATTAATGGCACATAGAATAGGTATAAACGGATTTGGAAGGATCGGGCGCCTGGTATTCCGGGCCATCAATCAGCATTACGGCGACAAACTGGAAATTGGCGCAGTCAATGACCTGACAGATGCAAAAACCAATTCGCACTTACTTAAATACGATAGCACGTACGGAATTTACCCCGGTAAAGTAGAGGCGGCAGCCGATGCCATCATCGTGGATGGGAAGAAAGTCAAAGTTATAGCCGAACGTGACCCGGCCAAAATACCCTGGAAAGATCTGGGAATCGATATAGTGATTGAATCGACCGGTCTCTTCACTGACGGGACCAAGGCTGCCGCCCATCTTCAGGGAGGGGCAAAGAAGGTCATAATTTCAGCACCCGCCACCAATGAAGATATTACCATTGTTATGGGTGTTAACGATGAAAAATATGACCCTGCAAAACACAATATCATATCCAACGCGTCCTGCACCACCAACGGCATCGCCCCAGTAGTAAAAGTATTGAATGAGAATTTCGGCGTCTTAAAAGGACTCCTTACTACAATACATGCTTATACAAACGATCAAAGGCTGTTGGACATGTATCATAAAGACCTGAGAAGGGCAAGATCTGCCGGACTGAACATGATCCCGACCTCGACAGGCGCCGCACGGGCCGTAGCACTCGTAATGCCGGAGATGAAAGGAAAACTGCACGGAATATCAATCAGGGTACCGGTCCCCACAGTCTCCGTATGCGATTTTGTATGTGATTTGAACAAGGAAGTCACCATTGAACAGATCAACGCAGTCTTTAAGGAAGCTGCCGACGGCAAGCTGAAGGGCATCCTTCAATATATCGATGAACCGCTTGTCAGCACGGATTTCAAAGGCAATCAAAATAGTTCCATATTCGATTCACTCGAGACAATGGTTATTGGCGGCAACATGACGAAGATTATTGCATGGTATGACAACGAATGGGGTTACAGTTGCCGAATGGCCGACCTTGCTCTGAAGATTTTCAGTAAGGGCTTCTAGCCAGTTCCGAATATTACTCCTGCCGAAAGGAACGGCATGAAAATAGAATAAAGTATGCGGACTGCTGAGCAGTCCGCATACTTTATTTCAGCCCCTTTATGGCACCGTCCGAAGATAGACCGGTCAATTTTTCGCTGACAGCCCATATTCTTTCAGCAACGTCAGTTTTGTAGGTTTCCGCGGACGACCGGGTTAGTGTACCGCTTGGGTTCACGTGCTGAAATTTCAGATGCTGCCTCGTCTGGAAATATCTGCATGATAAGCCCTCTACTTCCGGTGAGCAAGCCAGATATAACGGCAGCCTGGCCCCTTCTTCAGTACCTTTCATAAAGAGTTTAAAGAACACATTAACGATCTTGCTGGAATCTTCCCAGAGCGTGGAATATACTCCTCCCGGGCATACACAATTGACTGTAACACCAGTCCCCCCCAGCCTTCTGCCCAATTCGTAAGTGAACAGGATATCGGCCAATTTGGACTGGGCATAGCTAGCGTCACGGTTATACCCCTTTTCCCCCTGCAAATTGTCGAAGTCTAGACTGGCTGCCCGGTGGGCCATGGAAGACAAGTTGACCACCCTTGCGGGCGAGCTATTTTTCAGAATACCGATTAAAAGGTTGGTCAACAGGAAACAGGCAAGATAATTAACAGCAAATGTCATCTCGATGCCATCCTCTGTTAATACCCGTTTATCCATAACTATACCTGCGTTATTAATGAGGACGTGCAATTTATCATATCTATCCAGATAATCACGGGCGGCTGCCCTGATCTGCCTTTGAGACGCGAGATCCGCTATAATCAAATCCACTGATTTATTCCCGCTACTGTCCTGGATCTCTTCAAGGGCAGCCTTCCCTCGGCCCGGGTCGCGGCAAAGCATGGTAACATGAGCGCCCATTTTGAGGAGCTCAAGCGATATCTCCTTACCTATTCCCGAGTTAGCCCCTGTAACAAGGCAATACTTCCCACTCATATCTTGCGGCATATATCTCTTTTCAAAATTCATTGGGGCCTGCATTTTTCAGTACATTTATAACATACAATTTTGATGACATAAACTTTTAACGATGGCATACGTTTATATATAATATACGCCGGGAAATCGAGGTAACCTGGTGTTAATTGAAGAACAATTAGTACAGAGAGCGATTAATGGTGATCGAGATGCGTTTACGCGGATATACGATCTGCATTTTGACAAGATATATCGCTACATTTATGTCAGGGTACACAGCCAGGCCGAAGCTGAGGACTTAACGCAAGAGGTGTTTATTAAAGCTTACGAAGGCATCAATTCCTACAAATGGCGGGACCTACCGTTCACAGCCTGGCTCTTTAAAATAGCCCATAACCGGGTCATAGACTACGTAAGAAAATCCTCGAAGGAAAAGAAAGCGAGCCTGGATGAAGCTGGCGCCATTGCATCCGGCGATCCTGTATATATCACAGAGCAGAACTTCGAAGTTTATCAACTCAAAAATGCACTTGAGAAACTTCCGAATGCCCAGCGTGAGGTTGCCACATTGCGTTTCATATCGGAGCTGTCGATCGCCGAGGTGGCGAAGACGCTCGGTAAAAGCGAGGGCACTGTAAAAGCGCTGCAATTTAATGCAGTTGCGTCATTAAGAAAATTATTGTACGGCAAGATCGATGTCTAAAAAGATAGAAGAAGCTTTTAACGAATGTTTTGAACGGCTACTCTCCGGAGAAAGCCTGAATAGCTGCCTGAGCAGTTATCCGGAATATGCCGCTGAGCTCGACTTTATGCTCCGAACAGCATTCGATGTTAAAAGGAAAGCATTCCCTGTCCAGCCCCGGCCGGAGTTCAGATACTGGTCACGTATCAGGATGCAGGGAATTCAGGATGCCGACTATAAGCAACCGGCTTCCAGCAAAATAAATACTTATAACATTCGCCGCAACCTGGCGATCAGCATGGCTGCTATCCTGGTCTTTGTTCTTGCATCCAGCGGTACTGCGGCGGCTTCATCCGATGCCATGCCCGACCAGCCGTTATATGAAGTAAAGCTGGCAGTTGAACAGGTGGAACTGACCCTTACACCATCGGATACAGCCAAGGCTGAACTATATGCGAACCTGGCAGAAAAAAGAGCCCAGGAAATAGCTACTATGGCAAGCAAGGGTAATACCGAGAAGGTGCTATCGACCACGACCAAGATGTACTATCAGCTTGATCAAGCCGAACAGCTTCTGGCCAACCTGGAGGCCAACAGCAAGGAAGGTTCTGGCGCTACTCTTAGCGTTCCGCCTTCCGGCACAATTAGCCTACCTGCTCAACCCTCTATCCGGACACCTGCTCCAACCCCAAATGCATCTGCAGCCACAGTTACAACCGCTCCAAACCTGACTGCACCTGTAACCCCAGTTACACCTGTTCCAACTGCACCCGCAGCTTCAGTGACTACGTTGACCACACCTTCGGCAAACGTTACTCAATCTCAGCAGCCCGAATTTCAACCTGATTCAAAATCCTGGCAGCAATCAGGCGCCGGCAAAGCAAAGCTTTCGGTTACTGCCAGCGCGGCCAAGACCCTTGCAATATTGCAGGACGCATTGGATAAAGCCCCTGATTCCGTTAAGCCCAGCTTAAACGCCATCATTGAACACACCAGGACAACCAATGCAAGATTCAACAGGCAAGACTCAGATTCCGATACCAGCGACCAGGTAAATACCAACTCTGACAATACAACAGATGAACCTTTGCCCGAAAAACCTAAATCGGTGATGCCGCAGACGGTTGTTCCAGACAATAACACTGGGAACCACGGAAACAACCGGTTTAACAAATATAACAAGGGCATCATCAACAATGATAATGCAGATTCCGACGACAGTGTTGATAATCGATAAAATGTACTCGCCCCAACGCTGAGAAACGTCACCACAGTCACTCCAGTTTTATTGGAAAGCCAGTGGATCAAAACAATATACTAAAATAAACCCGTTCACACAGGAGGATTAGATGAGGCAATTGTTCAAGCATGTGATAGCAATATCACTATTAGCCGCGATACTGATATCGGCAGGGTGCGCTGCAAACACAAGCACCAGATCTGCTACACCATCGGTTCCGATGGCAGTACCAGCACCAGCAGCTCCCGCTTTCATGGCACAATCCAACTCAGACCACTCGGTGTCCTTGGACGCAGATTCGGGTTCCGGTCAGACTGCTGATGACCGTAAGATTGTCAGGACAGGCTCACTCAATCTGGAAGTTGCCGATATCGGCAAGTCGCTGGATGATATAGCTTCAATTGCCAACCAGTACAACGGCTATGTTGTTTCATCAAATCAACGTGGAGACGATGATAGTCCGTCAGGATCCATTTCAATCAGGGTCCCCGCCGATAAATTCAACGATGCCCTGCAGAAGCTAAAGACACTAGCCACCAAAGTAACATATGAAAATACGAACAGCCAGGATGTCACCGAGCAATACATGGACCTGACAGCCCAGCTCAAGAACTACGAGGCTACGGAAGCTCAGTATCTCGAACTGCTCAAGAAGGCTGATAACGTCACGGATATCCTGGAAGTACAGAAAGAGCTGTCTAACGTCAGGGGAAACATAGAAAGGACCAAAGGCCGTATCCAATACATCGAGCGCACTTCGGATATGTCCCTGGTCGAGGTCAATTTGCAGAAATCCAAACCTATTGGGCAAAGCACATGGGACGTGGGCGGTATTTTTAAATCTGCCGTAGACGGGCTGATTGTCTTCGCTAAAGTGCTGCTGGGGATTCTCATTTGGGTGCTGGTATTCTCCCCGCTCTGGATAATCATCCTGGTTATTATCTTTGTGGTCATTAAGAAGAGAAATAAAGCCAGGCAAGCGGCTTCCAAGTAATAGTACAACAGATACGATATAATAAAGGGCAGCGGTTAGTCCGCTGCCCTTTATTTATTTTAAAATGGATTATAAAATCTACGAGGACAAACCTCATACAGATATCTGGATGAAAGGTATATTGCTCCTGCCATCAGCAATCCTTCTGGTAACTGCGATTACTCTCTGGCAGGAAAGCTTACAGGCAACTTTATATTTGATCGCAGGCGCTCTACTTATTGGTCTCGTTTTCATTTTTATAATACCAATCAAATACTGCATTTTCAACACAAAAATACGAATCAAGTTCAGGGGTCCTTTTGCATTTAACATCCCTTTTGAAACAGTAACGGACGTCAGAGAGCCGCGATGGTTTACTGCCGGCATCAATCTACCCACGAACATGTCACAATCCAGTACGCTTGAGATAGCCCGCAAAGGACGCATGCCGGTCAACATTACACCCGCAGATAAACAGGCATTTGTCAGCAATTTCGATAAGGCATTTAACGACTGGAAACAGGGAAAGGATATTTAGGATGAAACCTATCGAGTGGCTGGGGGACCGCATAAAACTGCTTGATCAGACTGAATTACCCTTGAGGGAAATCTACCTGGAGACATCCGACTACAAAGAGATTGTATCAGCTATAAAGCAACTAAAGGTCCGCGGGGCCCCGGCGATCGGCATTGCAGCCGCCTACGGTATAGCGCTTGGAGCACAGTCAATCCAGGATACAGACAAGGACAGTTTACTAAACAAACTTCAGACTGTTTTCCAAGATTTTGCCGGATCAAGGCCGACGGCGGTCAACCTCTTTTATGCTATTAAACGCCAAAAACAGGCCATCGCCGATAAAACTTCTCCCGCTGATATCAAACAAGCCCTGGTGGATACCGCTGTCCTGATTAACAGGGAAGAAGAAAAAGCGATGTCCGACCTCAGCAAAACCGGCGCTGACTTACTGAAAGACGGCTTCAAAGTTCTCACGCACTGTAACACCGGTCAGCTTGCCACCGGCACATCATACGGCACTGCGCTGGGCGTTATTAAGGCGGCAGCAGAACAGGGCAAGCACATCATGGTCTACGTGGACGAGACCCGGCCGCTGCTTCAGGGCACCAGGCTCACGGCATGGGAACTCCTGCAGCTAAAAATTCCCTTCAAGCTGATAACCGACAATATGGCCGGCCATTTTCTCAGCAGGGACCAGATTGACTGTGCCATAGTAGGAGCAGACCGTATAGCGTCCAATGGGGACACAGCCAACAAAATCGGCACATATTCCGTAGCGGTGCTGGCCCATGAGAACCATGTGCCGTTTTACGTAGCCGCCCCCATCAGCACCATCGATTCATCGATCAGCTCAGGTAATGAGATACCAATTGAAGAACGTGATCCGGAAGAAATCTTCCAGATACGAGGCGTGAGGATTGCGCCGCAAAACATATCAGCTTTCAACCCCGCTTTTGACGTAACTCCCAATAAATACATAAGTGCCATAGTCACGCAAAACGGTATAATTAAAAAACCTTATAAACGTAATATTAAATCAATCTTTCAGGAGGGCCACTAATGCAGGAAGCCAGGGTTGGCATAATCGGAGGAAGCGGTCTCTATCAACTCGACGGCA
>JBEKCL010000101.1:0-11983 GCA_050014895.1 Dehalococcoidia bacterium | reverse complement strand
TTGCAGGAAGGCAAGCATTTCCGGATCCATGGGTTCAGAGGTGAGCACTTCAAGTTTGCCCCCGACAAAGCGAAACGGGATGACCTGATAGCGGGTAACCTCTTCAAGGGTAAGCCTGCCCGCCAGGTTAGGGTCCATGTTCGCAATCATGTAGGGAACATCATGATAATATGGCAGCCCGAAGTGTTCAGATAACACACGGCACAAATCGAGTCTATTAATATATCCTAAAGTGGCGCAAATCCAGCCAAGCTTACCGCCAAACTGTTTTTGATATTGCAACGCGTTTGCAAGCTGGCTTTCCGATATATGCCCTTCATTGACGAGGATGTCCCCGACTCTCCGATAAGTCCTCTCGTCCTGCTCGGCAAGCTGAAACTGTTCTCTTTGTTCGTAAGATATTACCATGCCTTGATCTCCCCGTCATAAGCGTCTTTGAATGGTTCTGCCCGGATGCAATTGAGCGACACGGACAAGACGACTTACACAATTTCATAGTACATCCACATACGGCCGGGAACTATGAGGCCTTGGTACTGATTCACCCCGTACCTTAGTATGGGTACACGTGCGGAATGTGGTTAGATTGATTGAAAGTGAGATCGCAATTGTAATAAGTAGATCTCTGATCTGAGGGTAACGGGAGCATCACCGTAGAGAAATGCCACAGTATTGCTAGGTCATAATGATTTTCCATCCAACGTTGTTGACAAATCCCATAGACAGGCCTTAATGTATTTTATAGTGACATCAAAGTGGCAACTGAACAGATTACTTATCTTAATTAGTGCATTTGCTGATATATAGAATTTACTCAGAGGTCGGAAGCATGTGAAGGTATTCGTAAGTTCAACATACGATGACCTGAAGAGTCATAGGGCCGTGGTGGAGGCTTCACTGGTAAAGAGCGGATATGAATTCAATGGCATGGAGCACTTTACAGCTGAGCCGAGACCACCGCTTGCAACGTGTTTGGAAGCGGTACGAAGAAGTGATGTGTTTGTTGGGATACTCGGAACAAAATATGGCTCATGCCCCCCCGGGAGCAAGCTATCTTATTCGGAGAGGGAATATCTCTTGGCACATGCTTTAAGAAAGCCTGTGTTTGTTTTCCTTATAGACGAGCAAGGGGCCAGAATAGCACCACAATATTTTGAAACCAATCCCAAAAATATCATGAGATTGGAGAAATTAAAGAGGATGGTTCTCAAACGACACAACATTGCACGTTTCACCAGCGAAGATAACTTAGCTTGGCAGATTCTTGCGAGTTTGCGGATCGCTGAAATGCGCGCAAAAGAGGCAGGCCTGCCATGAGGGTAAATATGAAGACAATCAAAGTGGCGATGATTCCGTTGGTAGATCGCCAATTAATGGGCGAAGACGAACAGATTCGGTACCAACCCTCACTTCCAATTAGATTGAGGACCGGACGGTTTGTACTTGAGAGATATGCTCTGATAGATACTGGAGCAGAAACTTGCTTGATAGATCGAAAAATAATCGAAAAGGAAGCAAGCGCTGATTTGGCACGGCGATTGGCACCGATTGCGCGCTTTGGCGAAAAACAGTATATACCCTACTATGATTTCGAGTTGGATATATGTGATCAAAATTTCGCTACAGTCAGAACGTTAAAACATATTAGTTTTGCGGCAGTTGAACTACCTCTAGGTACTGACATTGTGGTTGGTAATAAAGGTGTATTGGAATACCTCAAATTGACCATCGATTATCCAAGGCATCAGATTGAATTCGAGCTCCCTCAGAAAGTATTGACGACCCGAAAACAATCATATCTGATTGAAGCTCAGTCTCTAATTCAAGCCGGTAATTATAGCGCAGCAATTGTTACGCTAAGTTCCGCAGTTGAGCTCACTCTTGCTGATGTCAGCCGCTACTACGGCATACCAACAGACCAACGGAAGCAAACGTTCATGACACTTGTAAATGACTTATCAAGTAAAAGGATCTTGGATTATCATTCGATTGAGACATTGATGAAATTTATTGAGCTTAGAAATTTGGTAATGCACGGCGTAATAAATATCAAGCTTGCGGATGCAAAACGTGCGCTAGTTCTGGTAGAACAGATAATCTCCGATCTTGAAATTAAAAATGATAAAAGGAGGTCCTCCCTGATCCCTTCGGCCGTCACTGCTTTTGTCGAAATCGATATGGCAATGGAGTATATTGATAACTTGATGAATAGTTCTAATAAAAGAAGAAAAGAACTTTTCATTAGGGCCATGAAATGTGAAGAGCAAAGACAATACGCCAAGGCTGCAAATTATCTGCAGCAAGCATTAGACACAGATGCCTCGGGATCAGAAAGAACGGCACTACTGACTTTATTGGGTACTAATTACCTTAAAACTGGCAGAATAGCTGAAGCAAATGACCTTTACTTAGCGGCGAAAATGGAAGCACATCGTGTACAAGACATGTTCGGATTGTTGGCCGTATATGGCAACTTAGGACTGGTTGACAAGTTGACAGGTAGACTTGTGGAAGCACAAAAGAATATGGAGAAAGCTATAGCCCTATGCGAACAGTTAGATTTTGCGACGGGCAAAATAGGTCTCTTAGCAAACCTCGCAACTGTGAGCACGGCACTAGGAAGCCAGGATGCGGCGAGAAAGTATTCGCAAATGGCATTTAGCCTAGCCCGTAATCTTGGAGATCTGGACCCTAGTATTAAGAAGCATACCGAGCGGGTTACTGAATTGGCTGTAAAAACCGCCACCCTGCTGGAACTTTCAAACAGCGAAATAACTGCAGTTCAGCAAGCTGCGCTTTTTCATGATCTTGGTATGCTTGCTATTCCGGACATGGTTTTAGAAAAACGAGGGCGGCTTACAAATTCCGATTTCGACCTAATAAAATTACATGCAGCAGTATCCTCAAGAATCGCGGTAGGATTTGAGGAATTCGCAAAAGCTATCCCTATAATTCAATCTCATCATGAGCGCTATGACGGGACCGGATATCCATACGGACTGACAGGTAATGAAATCCCGGCAGGGGCGCAGATATTGGGATTGGCTGACACCTTCGATGCTCTTACTTCTGATAGACCATATAGGCCAGCAATGTCGTTCAGGGAGGCCTTACAAATACTGCGCCAAGATTCTGGCCGGCTGTGGCAGGTAAATATATTAGAGGCATTCGCCAAAGTGGTATCAGCAGATAATTAGCTTTGCAGCGGCTAATTAAGGTTCGGCGGCCAAATTGCCGACCTAGACTACCTATACTTATTCAGCGCGGCCAGGCATTTTACACAAATCGCACCGGAGGGGAAGACGGGGACGGAATGGGCTTCGAGCCACGCTATAATCTCGGTGTCAAAGCGCAGCATATGAGGGGGCCAGATGGCAAGGGGTTTGCCTTTTTGTGCGGCTGCCAGGAAGGGCGGGTAGAAGGTTTCGGGGTTTATAGGGAAGAACGGGGGAGACAGTTGAACGGCGATGCAATCCACGTTTTCATCATCAGCCATTGCCTCGATGAAAGCCGCGTGGTTGTTGTTGAAGGCACTGAAGGTATAGATAATGCCGAAGTCATAGGGGTTGAGAGCTATCGCCCAGGCAGGAAACCCTACGTCCGCATGAATATGAGCCTCCTTATCATAGCAGGCACCGCCAGGGCAAAGCTGAAATAGAAACGGATAGCCCGGTTGACGGACTGCCATAGCCATTCTGCTATCCTTCTAGCAGGGAGCAACGTGATATCCACGATCCGTTCATAGTGTGCACTATATGCGGCGTCCAAAGATGTTTCAGATACATTTAGCCATCTGTCAATTTCTTCTTTGGTGGCGTTTATCGCTCATATCCAATTTAGGATACATATATGTCGTTGAAATACTTTATATACGAACGTATAATAGTTGAGATAATGGTGAAATACTGTCAATGCTCGATAGTCCCAAACGTAATAAATTGAAAGGTAATATGATAGTAAGTTATATACTAATTTCCCTTACCTGGTTAATTACTTGCGCAGCGACCTTTTATTTTTGGGTTTTCAAAGGACTTGAACCGCCTTGGATAAACTGGATCGTATTGGCCATTATCGCGTTCATACCTCTTGTTCAAAAACTAAAAATAGGCGATTTTATCGAACTCAACAAGAGAGTTAGCGGAGTAAGAAAAGAGGTTGACGATATTAAGCAAACAATGTCAAGTATTCAGTGGCAACAATTGATCAATGTATCAATTCAAGGCGAAAAGGAAGCAAGAGCATTCGCAGAAGCTATAACGTCAAGATCTAACATTAATCCAATCTTTGATGATTCGGGGAACATCTATTCATTAACGTTCAGCAATAATCAACCGAGCAATTCCTATTCAGAAGAAAGACGAAGAGTATATTTCTTGGAAGTTGCAGATATGTATTCCAATGGTTTCATCCCCATTTTAAACATAATGTATTACGCAACACTGTACAAGAAAACCGGAAAGCGCCCGGCAGCCATAAATGTCCTTGAGAAACTGCCGCTAGAGGTGATAAAAGAGCTTCAAAATAATCGAGATATTCTATTTTATAATTCTGACGACGCCATGACACAGGCACAGGAACAATTTAATGCCATAAGCAGACTTATGGAACTTCGTAGGGACGTTCACAACAAAACAAGGAAACCACCTGAAATTGAGGAAGGGAAACAAATAATTCAAAACTCGGCACATGCTCTTGCATGGTTCACAGGTGCCATATCTACAAATTTTGCACTAATGATACTATCTCCTTTGTCACTTTTTCTCGATAACCCAACGAAAGCTAATTTCTTAAAATCCATAGGAGAAGATTCTACCAACAGTTAGTGACGTGAGCGGTTCAATGCGGCCAGGCACTTTACACATATCGCACCCGATGGAAAGACGGGGATGGAGTGGGCTTCGAGCCATGTTATGATCTCGGTATCAAAGCGCAGCATGTGAGGGGGCCAGATGGCAAGGGGTTTGCCTTTTTGTGCGGCCGCCAGGAAGGGCGGGCAGAAGGTTTCGGGATTTATCGGGAAGACAGGGGGCGGAAGCTGGACGGCGATGCAGTCCACGTTCTCGTCATCAGCCATAGCCTCGATGAAAGCGCCATGATTGTTGTTGAAGGCGCTGAATGTGTAGATAATGCCGAAGTCATAGGGGTTGAGTGCTATTTCCCAGGCAGGAAAGGTCTTGTGCAGCCTCTCGTAGCTGGCCTGGCCGGGTTTGGCCATGACCAGGCCATTTCGATAGACCTCATCGGTGGCCAGGACAGCCTCGCCACCAGGGAAAGTGGCGATGGCGATGCGGTTGCCCTTAGGAACAGGGAGATAGGAAAAAGCCTTAGCCAAATAGAGAAAATCGTCGAGAGTATCAACCTGGATGGCCCCGGCCTGTTTTAAAGCTGACTGAAAGACAATATCGCTGCCCTGCACCAGCGAGCCGGTATGAGACATGGCCGCCTTGGCACCGGCCTCGGTCCTGCCGCCTTTCAAAACTATAACGGGTTTCCTGGGAGTAGTCTGCTTGAGGAGGTCAAAGAAGCGGCGTCCGCCGCCTTTGATGGATTCAAGGTGAATGCAGATAACTTTGGTCTCAGGGTCCTGAGAGAGATACTCAAGAGCATCTACTTCGTTTATATCCATTTTGTTGCCGAGATCAATTAACTTGGCAACGCCGAGATGGAAATCCATCATTATCCAGTTGAAGCGGGGCTCATACATACCTGACTGGAAGATGAAGGAGACGTTGCCGGAGGGTAGCCCGGCCATGGTAAAGAAACTGACGGCGAATTTATTCGAGCTATTGATGGGGCTGAGAGCGTTAGGGCCAATGACCCTTATACCCTTTCCTTTAAATATCCTGGCTATTTCGTCCTGGATTTTTTTACCTTCTTCTCCTATCTCAGAGAAGCCACCCGTCACGAGTACGACACCGCCGACTTTATCCGCCGGGAGGTTTTTGATTATTTCTAATACGTTGCGCGCTGCAACTGAGATGACAACAAGGTCGACATATTCGCCTATATCGTTGAAGTTTTTGAAGGCTTTGATGCCGAGGACTTCGTCCAGTTTGGGGTGTACAGGGTAGATTTTACCTTTGTAGCCAAGATTTTTAAGATTCTCTACGAGGTGGTAGTTTACCGCGAATTCATTCGAGGTGGCGCCGATGATTGCGACGCTTTCCGGGTAGAGGAACCTGTGTAGAAAATGTTCTGGCATTTATACCCTCACCCTACCCTCTCCCAAGGGAGAGGGTTATTTTTTGCTGAGAAGGGCCTGCGGCCCTTCTCGCATCCCAGCTGTCGCCCGTGCGATCAAGCATATTAGATTGCCATATCCCAATGATATCAAGGCCTGCGGCCCTTCTCGCATCCCAGCTGTCGCGTAGGGTCATGATTTTTCTCAATAGGCTTAGGGGCATTATCTCAGATAGTGCAGTAGATTGCTACCGGATTGTAATCTATACCCTCACCCTGACCCTCTCCCAAAGGAGAGGGAATCTTATTTCCAAGAGGGGCTAAAGCCCCTCTTCAACGCCCCCAGGACGTTCGAGCTAATCGTTAAAGTCCATGTACCGCTACGTTAGGTACGCATCCTGGCTGTCGCCCGTACGATCAAGAAATGCAAGATATTGCCACGAGATCCCGATGCGATCGGGATGACATGTTTTGGGCGGGTCTAAAGACCCGCACCCTACGACTCAACGTAATATACCAAGACCCGCACCCTACGAATTAGGAACGGAGTGTGGCGCCGAGTTCTTTGGAGAGCCGTTCCAGGATGCGTTGCTGGACTTTGTCGACTTCCTCGTCTTTGAGGGTGTGGTCGGCGGCCTGGTAGGTGAGCCTAAAGGCCATGGACTTTTTACCTTCGGGCACCTGTTTGCCTTCATAGAGGTCGAACAATTGCATATCGGACACCAGGCTGAAAGCTTTCACAATATCAACTATCTTCTGATAGGTGACAGCCGCGTCTACGAGCATTGCAATGTCACGGGTTATGGAGGGATATTTGGAAACCGCTTTGAATACAAGCGGCTTGGACGCCAGGGTTACAAGCTTATCTACATCAAGCTCAAAGAGGAATGCCGATTCGGATATATCGAAATTCTTGAGGACGACAGGGTGGACCTCGCCGATCACGCCGATCTTATTGGAGCCGACCATGATGTCGGCGCTCTTGGCAGGGCTGAAAGTGACATCTTTTCCCGGTACGAAATCGGCCTTTATACCGAAGCGGGCGAGCAGAGTCTCAACAACACCTTTTACAAAATAGAAGTCGACCGGCTGCGGTTTGGACTGCCAGTAGATCTCGGGCGTGACGGTATCAACCAGTCCGCAGAGTATCTCGTTTTCACGCGGCAGGTCCCTGGCACGCGGGATGAAGACCTTAGCGACCTCGAAGAGACGTATATTATTCTCCCGGATACGCTGGCTGCGGGACAAAACGGAGAGCACGCCCATTCGCAGGCTGGTACGCAGATATTCAAGCTCACGGCTCATGGGGTTGGCTATTTTCAGCATCTCAGCAGGCTTGGCATCAGGGGAAGCGGACAGCTTCTGCATGACCTCCTGACTGGTGAGAGGATAGGTTATGATCTCCTGGAAGCCGGTGGAAACCAGGAAGCTTTTCAGGTCCTGACGGAAGGACACGATAGGTGCGCTTTCGCCGCAGGGCAGGGAGGAACTGAGCATGGTCTCCGGGATATTGTCATAACCGGTGATGCGAGCGACCTCTTCAACAAGGTCGGCGGTGCAGTTAATATCGTTTCTCCACCAGGGGTCATCTACGAGAACGTTTTTGCCATCGATCTTGCAGGGCAGGCCGAGCAGGTCAAGGCATTTCTTGATGGCATCGAGCTTGAGATCGATACCCAGCAGGCGCTTTACATCATGTTCATTGACCGATACGGGTTTCTTCCCGGTATTGCCGGGGTAGACGTCGATAACACCTTTGGCCGCTTTGCCGCTGCCGAGCTGCACGATCAACTGCGTGGCCCTTTTAGCTGCCATGATGGCAAGTCCGGGGTTAAGGCCTTTCTCGAACCTGGCAGAGGCCTCGCTGGCGAGTTTAAGCTCCTGGCTGCCGTGGTGGATGGCGGCCTGACTGAAATTGGCGGATTCTAATAAAATTGAGGTTGTGAATTCCCTTATTTCGGAACTGAGTCCGCCCATGACACCGGCAACCGCTACGGGACGCTCGGCATCGGCGATCAGCAGTATGTTACTGTCGAACTTGCGGTCCTGCTCGTCGAGGGTATACATGGTCTCGCCTTCAGCGGCGCGGCGTACGATTATTTTATTTCCCCTGACCTGCTTGTAGTCGAAGGAATGCAGGGGCTGGCCGAACTCGAGCATGACATAGTTGGTCACATCAACCATGTTGTTGATAGGCCGGGCGCCGCAGGCAATGAGCCGGTCCTGCATCCAGCGGGGCGACGGGCCGATGGTGATGCCTTCAATAATAGTGGCACAGTACCTGGGGCAGAGGTCAGGCGCTTTTATCTCCACGGAGGCATATGACTCCACAGGCTTATCCGATTCGGGATAGCTGAGGTCCGGCATTTTGAAGGGCTTGCCGGTGAGCGCAGCGATCTCGCGGGCAATGCCCATGATGGAGAGGCAATCAGCCCGGTTGGGGGTGATATCTATATCAAATATGGCGTCGCCGAGGTAGTCCCTGAGCGGCTTGCCAACTTCGAAATCTGCGGGCAATACTAAAATGCCCTCGTGGTTCTCGGACATGCCCAACTCTTTCTCGGAGCAGATCATGCCTGACGACTCGACGCCGCGGATTTTGGCGGGTTTGAGCTCCTCGGTCTTGCCGGTATGGCCGTCGATCAATTTTGCGCCGGCAAAGGCGAAGGCGATGTTGTCGCCTACTACCAGGTTGGGAGCGCCGCAGACAACAGTCTGATTACCTTTGCCCATATCAACCGTGGCGAGACGCAGACGGTCGGCGTTGGGATGGGGGTTGATCTCAAGAATCTTGCCGACTACTACTTTATCCCAGGAACCACCGATGACCTGGATATCAGAAACCTCAAGCCCGGCCAGCGTGAGCTTGTCAGAGAGCTCTTCATTTGAGATCTCGATATCGACGTAGTCTTTAAGCCATTTAAGAGGAGCTTTCATATTCTTAGAACTGCTTTAAAAAGCGTAAGTCATTGTTGTAGAAAAGGCGGATATCGTCTATACCATAGCGCAGGATGGGTATGCGCTCGACTCCCATGCCGAAAGCGAAGCCGGAATATTCCTCGGGGTCAATGCCGCAGCCCCGGAGCACTTCGGGATGAATCATGCCGGCGCCGAGTATCTCGATCCAGCCGCTTTCCTTGCAAAGACGGCAGCCTTTGCCATTGCACATGAAGCAGTCAATCGCTATCTCGCAGCCCGGCTCCACGAAGGGGAAATAATCAACGCGGAAGCGGCATTTGCGGTCATGGCCGAAGAGGCGGCGGGCAAATTCAAATAGCGTGCCTTTTAAATCGGCCATGGTGATGTTTTTGTCGACGGCGAAGCCCTCAACCTGGCCAAACATCCACTCGTGCGTGGCATCTGTGGCCTCGTAACGGTAGACCTTGCCGGGGGCGACGACGCGGATGGGGGGTTTGTTCTTTTCCATGACGCGGGGCTGGGTGGGCGAGGTATGCGTGCGCAAGAGCATCGGCCTGTTACCAGACGGGGTCGTATAGTCAACCCAGAGGGTGGCGAAGCCGTCCCTGGCGGGATGCTCGGCAGGCATGTTGAGCATTTCGAAATTGTAGCGCTCCCACTCCACCTCAGGACCTTCGACGACCTGGAAGCCCATGCTTACAAAGATATCGCAGATCTCTTTAACGGTCTTGGTGGTGAGGTGAAGGCGGCCGACCTGATAGGGCGCGCCGGGGAGTGTAACGTCTATCTTTTCGAGGGCGAGCGACTGATGCTTGAGAAGCTCAATCTGCTCTTTTCTTTCGGCGCAACGGCTTTCGAGGCTGCTTTTCACCTGGTTGGCGCGTGCGCCGAGGGCGCGCCTTTCATCGATTGGAACATCGCCCAGCGAACGCAGGATGGTGATTAACTGGCTTTTTCTACCGAGGTAACGGACGCGCCATGATTCCAGCTCTTCGAGGCCGGTTATCTTTTGCAGTTCGGCATTTGCCTGCGCGGCGACTTGTTCAACCTGGTCCAACATGGCGAGTCTTTGAGGAACATTTAGCTCTTTAGCTTTTCAGCAACTTTGGTGACGATCTGTGCAAAGGCAGCGGGGTCATTGACAGCGATGTCAGCCAAAATTTTGCGGTTGATATCTATTTCAGCAAGTGCGAGGCCGTTGATGAACTGGCTGTACGAAAGGCCGCCCATCCTGGAAGCCGCATTGATGCGGGCAATCCATAGCCTGCGCATATCACCTTTGCGCTCACGGCGATGGCAATAAGCGTAATCCAGGGCATGCAGCATGGACTCATGGCCCTGCCTGACAAGCAGGTGCCTGCTTCCCCTATGTCCCTTGGTAAGCTCGTGTATTTTCTTATGGCGATTGTGGGATACTGTCCCGCCTTTAACTCTTGGCAATGAAGTCCTCCTGATACCCTAGTGATAAGGTAATACTCTTTTAATCCGTTGGGCGTCGGCTTTGTTCAGGGGTATTGTCTCGTCGAAGAGGCCCTTGGAGGCCTTCGATTTGTTACGCCTGAAATGGCTCTTGCCCTGCTTGACGCGCATGATTTTACCGGTCCCGGTGAAATGGAACCGTTTCTTTGCTCCCTTGTGGGTCTTTAGTTTAGGCATTTTTTACTGTTTCCTTGACCTTTATTTCTGTGACTTCCTTGACTTCCTTTGTATCTTTTTCGTCTTTAGTCTCTTTGCCTACCACCTGTTTAGCGGAAACGGGAGACATTATCAGGCTCATTATTCTGCCTTCGTGGATAGGCTGTCCATCGAGCTGGCCGATCCCTTTAAGATCGTTGGCTACCTTTTGCAGCAACCTGATACCAAGCTCCGGGTGTACCATCTGCCTTCCGCGGAAGATCACTAATACCTTTACCTTGTCTCCTGCATTAATAAATTTCTTGGCCTGATTTATCTTTATCTCAAGGTCATGGTCTTTGACCTGCGGCCTTACCCTGACTTCTTTCAGGAGGCCCGATCTCTGACCACTGCGTACCTTTTTTTCTTTCTTAGTCTGCTCGTACCTGTATTTTCCATAATCCAGTATTTTACATACAGGCGGAACTGCTGTGGGCGCTACCTCGACAAGATCCAATCCTTTTTCATGCGCCATTTGCATAGCTTTGTCGGTAGCAACCACACCCAACTGCTCCCCTTCATCACCAATCAGCCGGATTTCCTTGCAACGAATACGGTTATTGATACTCAGCTCTTTAAATATGTTTTTCCATTCCTCCCTATTAATAAAAACTCAACGGACTAAAATATATCACATTTTATAGCTATAAATCAAAGTTTGTGCAATTCCCTGGACTCAACAAGGCATTTCATCCTGACCAGGAAATCGTTAAAGTCCTGGCTGCCCAGGTCCTCGCCGGTGCGCAGCCGCACGGAGACCTTGCCGTTCTCAATCTCTTTATCACCGACCACCAGCATGTAGGGGACCTTATTCAACTGCGCATCCCTGATCTTCAAGTTCATGCGCTCGGACCTGTCATCAAGCTGGACACGGAAGTCCTTTTCCCTCATCTCTTTAGCAAGCTTGCCGGCATATTCGGCGTGCCGGTCGGCGATGGGAATAATGACCGCCTGCACGGGAGCCAGCCAAAGCGGGAAGGCGCCTGCATAATTTTCAATAAGACAGGCGAAGAACCTCTCCATGCTGCCAAGCACGGTGCGATGAATCATGACGGTGCGGTGCTCCTGTCCATCTTCAGCCACATAGGAAACGTCAAAACGTTCGGGCATCTGGAAATCAACCTGGATGGTGGGGCCCTGCCAGAGCCTGCCCAGAGCATCCTTTAATTTCACATCGATCTTGGGGCCGTAAAAGGCGCCGTCGCCCTCA
>JBEKCL010000100.1:0-12390 GCA_050014895.1 Dehalococcoidia bacterium | reverse complement strand
TGGCCCGGTTCCTTCAAGCAAAAAGGCCTTGGAGTATGCTAAGTTGCAGGCCAAGGACATCGATTTCTGGGAGATCAACGAGGCGTTTGCGGTAGTGTCTCTCTATTGCATGAAAGAATTTAACATACCCGAAGCTAAGGTTAATGTTCATGGCGGCGCTATGGCCATTGGTCATCCGTTGGGTGCCAGCGGCATCAGGCTTGTCGGCACCCTTGCCAGGATTCTTAAGGAACAGAAGGGCAAGTACGGCTTGGCAACCATGTGCGAAGGCGGCGGACAGGGCATTGCTGCTATCATCAAGGCTGAATAGCCTGTCGCTAACTTCAATAAACGAATAATAAAAAAGGGCGTCCCGGTGACCGCCTTCTTGTTGGTTCTGCCTATTTTCTGTGCTTTTTATCAATCTTAAGCAGGAAGTATTCCATGGCATCGTAAAGTGCCAGCCAACTGGCCTCGATGATATTGGTAGAGCTTCCTACCGTTCTCCACTGCACCTTGCTGTTGCCCGATTCAATCAAAACGCGTACCAGCGAACCTGTGCCGCTGTTGCCCTCGAGTATACGCACTTTATAGTCAAGTAAGTCCACTTTTGCCAGCCCGGGGTAAAATTCCAGCAGTGCTTTTCTCAATGCGCGGTCAAGTGCATTGACAGGGCCATTGCCCTCGGAGGCAGTATGCATCAACTTGTCGTCGACCTTTACCTTGATCGTGGCTTCGGCCAGGAACTGCGCTCCGATATCGTAGGCTGCGGGTAATCTCCTGTGCCTTTCAACTACCACCATGTAGTCCACCAGGGTAAAGGGTGGTTTGTAGTTTGGCTGAGACCTCAATAGCAGCATCTCGAATGATGCGTCGGCATCTTCATACAGGAATCCACGGTTCTCCATCTGCTTTATTTGTTCCAGAATCTGGCGCGCTTCCTTCCCTTGCGGGTGCAGCGGTATCCCCAGCTCGTTGGCTTTAAAAATAATATTGCTCTTTCCTGAAAGTTCGGAGACTACTACCTTCGGATTATTCCCCACCGATTTGGGGTCGATATGCTGATAACTTTCACGCCACTTTGAGATGGCAGATACATGCAGACCGGCCTTATGCAGGAAAGCGTTGCTTCCTACATAAGGTAAATTCGATATCGGTGGCAGGTTTGCTATCTCGGCCACCAGATGCGAGACATCGGAGATACGGGATAACTGTGCGGTTGTAATGCATTTAATTCCCATTTTTAGTTGTAGGGCCGGAATGATTGAACACAGGTTGGCATTACCGCAGCGCTCCCCGTACCCGTTCATTGTCCCCTCGACATGGGTAACCCCATTTTCAATGGCGGCCAGGGTAACTGCAACAGCCATTTCACTATCGTTATGAGCATGGATGCCCAGCGGGCTTCCCACTTTTTTACGTATTGTTGAGATTATGGATGCGGCTTCAGAAGGAAGCGTACCTCCGTTGGTATCGCAGAGCACCAGGCAATCAGCGCCTCCCTTGCTTGCTGCCAGCAGGGCATCGATTGCATATTTGGGGTTGGACTTGAAGCCGTCAAAGAAATGCTCGGCATCGAAAAATACGGTCAATCCCTTAGATTTGAGAAAGGCAATTGACTCGCTGATGACAGCCAGGTTATTTTCCAGGCTCGTTTCCAGTACCTGTTTGACCTGCCTGTCCCACGTCTTCCCCACGATGTTGGCTGCTTTAGCTCCTGATTGCACCAGCGTTTTAAGGCCGGTATCCTCGTTCACCTTCACATCCACTCGCCTGGTGCTTCCGAAGGCGACCACAACGGCGGTCTTCAGCTTCAAATCCCTTACCCTGGCAAAGAACTCAGTATCCTTCGGGTTGGCCCCCGGCCAACCGCCCTCGATGTAATCTATCCCCAGGTCATCCAGTTTCTGGGTTATTTTCAGTTTGTCGGAGACCCTGAAGGAGATGCCTTCCTGCTGGGCGCCGTCCCTCAGAGTCGTATCATATAAATATACACGTTTCATATTTGATGCCGTCTAACCCTTAATCCGCTCTGAGATAATTTTTCCCATATCAGTTGTTCCAACCTGCTTCATCCCGTCCGTCATAATATCTTTTGTACGATATCCTTCGTCCAATGTTTGCAGTACTGCCCTCTCCACTGCCATGGCCTCGCTGGGCAGGCCGAACGAATATTTAAGCATCATTGCAATGCACAGTATCGTAGCTATGGGATTGGCGATGTTCATGCCGGCAATATCCGGCGCACTGCCGTGTATAGGCTCATATAAGCCAAAAGCCCTGCCTGAAGGGATGCCTGCCAGGCTGGCTGAAGGCAGCATACCCATCGAGCCTGCCAGCATGGAGGCCTCGTCCGTAAGGATGTCTCCAAACATATTCTCGGTAACAATAACATCGAAATAAGATGGGTTTTGTATCAGGCGCATAGCACAGGCGTCCACCAGCATGTTGTCTGTTTTGACCTGCGGGTATTCTGTCGCGATTTCACTTGCGATCTGTCTCCATAGCCGCGATGTTTCGAGTACGTTGGCCTTGTCTACCGATGTCAGTTTCTTCCGCCTGCTCATTGCCAGTTCGAAGCCGACACGGATAATGCGAGCGATCTCTTTCTCGGAATAGGACATGGTGTCCACCGCACGGCGCCCTAGGGAAGTGCGCCATTGCTTCTGAGGTTTTCCAAAATATAGCCCGCCTGTCAACTCACGGACAACCATCATATCCACATTGCGCACTATTTCCGGCTTAAGGCTGGTTGAGTTCTCCAGCATGCGGAGCATCTTGACTGGCCTGAGATTGGCGAAGAGCTTGAGGTCCTTCCTGATAGCAAGCAGTCCGGCTTCGGGCCTGGTCTTTGCGTTGGGATGGTCCCATTTCGGTCCGCCCACTGCTCCCAGCATCACTGCATCGCACTTGCGGCAAGTCTCCAGAGTTTCTTCCGGCAGGGCTGTGCCGAATTTGTCTATAGATATTCCGCCGATAAACCCCGGTTTATAATCAAATTGGTGGCCAAAGCGCTGTCCGATTGTCTCCAGTGCCCTTTGGGCTTCTTTGATAACGTCCGGGCCGACTCCGTCGCCCGCCAAGACTGCGATTGTAAATTTCAAGTTAATGGCTCCCTGCCAGTTTTTTCTTCGTGTACTCTACCAGTCCTCCGGCATCAACAATCTGCATCATAAACTCCGGGTAAGGCTTGGATGTGAAGCTCTTGCCGTTGGATAAGTTGGTTATTTTACCGGCTGCAAGATCGACCTCAACCTTATCTCCGGCTTTAATGTTGTCTACCGCTTCTGCGCATTCCAATAGCGGCAGGCCGATATTGATTGCGTTGCGGAAGAATATGCGTGCAAAGCTTTTTGCTATCACGCACGAAATTCCCGATGCTTTGATTGCTACTGGCGCATGCTCTCTGGAAGATCCGCAACCGAAATTTGAATCTGTTGCTATGATATCGCCTGCTTTGACCTTGCTCACGAAATCGATATCGATATCTTCCATACAGTGCGCCGCCAGGTCTGCTGGTTCATACAGGTTCAGGTACCGCGCCGGTATGATAGCATCGGTATCTACATTATCACCATATTTAAAAACTGTTCCTTTAAATATCATTATGCCACTTCCTCAGGATTTGCGATTCTGCCAAGAATAGCGCTGGCTGCTGCCACGGTAGGATTGGCAAGATAGATTTCCGATTTGGTATGTCCCATCCTGCCAACGAAATTGCGGTTCGTAGTGGAAACACATTTTTCGCCTGCTGCCAGTACGCCCATATGTCCGCCCAGGCATGGTCCGCAGGTAGGCGTGCTCACGGCGGCGCCGGCCTTAATAAAGGTCTCGATCAAGCCTTCCTTCATTGCCTCCAGGTAAATTCTCTGCGATCCGGGCAATATAATGCACCTTAACCGGCTGTCCACTTTTCTGCCCTTAAGTATTCGTGCAGCTAATCGCAAGTCTTCCAGCCTGCCGTTCGTGCAGCTTCCTATCACAACCTGGTCGATTGCCACGTTCCCCACCTGGCTTATCGGTTTAGCGTTTGAAGGAAGGTGAGGAAATGCTACCTGTGGCTCGATGGTAGCAGCATCATACTCGATTACCTGCGAATAGGCCGCATCCGGATCTGAGCGGTACTCTGTATATTTGCGGGTGGTCCTGCCTTTTAAATAATCACGCGTTTTTTTATCGGCATGGAAAATGCCTGCCTTTGCTCCTGCCTCAATGGCCATGTTCGACATCGTAAAACGCCCGTCCATTGAAAGGGAATCTATGGCCTCTCCGTGGAATTCCATAGCTGAGTAAAGTGCGCCGTCAACTCCGATTTTTCCGATGATATACAGGATCAGGTCTTTGCCGCCCACCCATTTCCTCAGCTTGCCGTTAAACACGAATTTTATAGTCGTGGGGACTTTCATCCATATCTCGCCGGTAGCCATTGCTATAGCGATGTCTGTAGAACCCATGCCGGTAGCAAAAGCGCCTAAAGCTCCGTAGGTACACGTATGAGAGTCGGCTCCTACTATCACCTCGCCCGGCAGCACCAGTCCCTTCTCCGGAAGGATCACGTGTTCGATGCCCATCTGTCCCACTTCGAAATAGACCAGGTCATGCTTGTGTGCGAAATCACGGATCATCTTGGCATTCTCAGCCGATTGTATGTCCTTATTGGGGCAGAAATGGTCCGGCACCATGACGATTTTCTTGGGATCGAACACTTTCGCAACGCCCAGGCGGTTGAATTCCTTGATTGCAATGGGCGCAGTGATATCATTGGAGAGCACAAAATCAGTCTTAACGTTGATAAATTCCCCTGGGCTGACTTTATCTTTGCCGCAATGGGCGGCCAGTATTTTCTCTGCCAGTGTCAAAATAATACGCTCCTGTTACTAAATTTACCCTTTGACCCTCGGGATATATAGTATGATAAGGGTCAAAACGGCTACTACGGTCGCAATCAAATACATACCTGCGCCTGCGGCAATGCCTATGGCCGCAGAGACCCAGATGCTGGCTGCCGTTGTTAGGCCGACAACCGGGATATCCCCCCGCATTCCGCGGAAAATTACCCCGGCTCCCAGGAACCCTACTCCTGTGACCACTCCTGCTGCTACTCTGGCCGGGTCGACTGTCCCTGTGAAACCCATGATCGAAACAACCGTAAATAATGCCGATCCCAGGCTGATTAATATATGCGTGCGCAGCCCTGCCGGTTTATGGGCCCGTTCTCTCTGGAATCCTATAATAGCTCCCAGGAAAGTTGCCAGTAGCAGCCGCAAAACGGCTTCGATTTCAGGGTTCACTTTCCACCTGCCTGCTGGATCTCTTGGTTACCAGCAACCTGTTGAGCGCATTCATATATGCCTTGGCGCTCGCAACTATAATATCAGTATCGGCGCCGCGGCCTGTATAGCTGGCGCCGTCGCTTTCAATGCGGATCAGTACCTCGCCCAGAGCGTCGATACCTTCCGTAATCGAGTTAACACTGAACTCGGTAAGTTGGTTGGGTACACGCACCAGGCGGTTGATGGCCTTATAAACGGCGTCTACCGGGCCGGTTCCGAGTGCAGCATCCGCTAATACTTCTTTATTAGGTCCGATCAACCTGACTGTAGCTGTCGGCATGCTTTGATTACCGCACGATACTCCGACATGGTCCAGGTGATATACTTCCGTGGCCGTGCGAATCTCCTCGCCAATCAGCGACTGGATATCGCGGTTGGTCACTTGCTTCTTCTTATCTGCCAGTTCCTTGAAAGCCTTGAAAGCATGCGTTAGAGCTTCATCATCCAGCGAGAACCCGAGTTCGAGCAGCCTCTCTTTAAAAGCATGCTTCCCGCTCAGCTTGCCTAGCACCAATGAGCTGGACGGCACGCCCACGTCTTTCGGGTCCATGATCTCATAAGTGTTTGATTTCTTGATAATGCCATCCTGATGTATACCGGACTGGTGGCGGAATGCATTATTCCCTACTATTGCCTTGTTCTGCGGGACGATGAAGCCGGTTAACTCGCTTACCATCCTGCTGGTCTTATAAAGTTGTGTTGTGTTGATACCTGTAGATATATGATACTGGTCACTGCGGGTTTTGATGCCCATGGCCAGCTCTTCCAGGGCGGCGTTGCCTGCCCGTTCCCCTATGCCGTTTACAGTACACTCTATTTGCCGTGCGCCCTTGCGCACAGCTTCCAGACTGTTGGCTACCGCCAGGCCCAGGTCATTATGGCAATGCACGCTGATTACTGCCTTGGATATATTGGGCACGTTCTTGATTATCCCCTCTATCAGCTTGCCAAACTCGGACGGTATTGCGTAGCCAACAGTATCGGCTATATTCACCGTTGTTGCGCCGGCAGCTATGACACCCTCCAATACCTGGTACAGAAACTTGGTTTCCGTCCTGGTAGTATCCATGGGTGTGAACTCCACGTCCTCACAATATTTACGGGCGCGGGCCACTGAGGCAACAGCCAGTTTCAAGACCTCCGCATGGCTCTTTTTAAGTTGGTATTTAAGGTGCACTTCTGACGTGGAAAGAAAGATATGGATCCGTCCTTTCTTTGCACGCTTAATAGCTTCCCACGCCCTGTCGATAGCTTCATCATTGGCATGGCTCAAGGCACAGATGGTTGAGTTGCGGATCTCCTTGGAGATAAGTCGCACTGCATTAAAGTCGCCCTGTGAGGTAATAGGGAAACCGGCTTCGATGATATCTACGCCAAGATTCTCAAGCTGCCTGGCTATTTCGAGCTTTTCCTGTGGGTTAAGGCTCGTCCCGGCGGCTTGCTCTCCATCCCTGAGAGTGGTGTCAAAAATGAGAACACGTTCACTTTTCATAATGCACCTGCTTATGATTAAAGTATAAAGGCGGCTTAAGACCGTTATTTAAGCCAGGCTACCAGTTGGGGAGTGTCTCTTCTTCCGGTGCCATGTGTTCTACCACGTGTCGCAACGGCTTGTGCTCTTCAATCGTCAACGGCCCGGCGCCGCCACGTGGCAGGGCTATCGTGCCGGTCCTCGAAAGCTCTCTTATGCCGAAGCCCCGCAGCAGTTCCACCAGAGTGTCCACTTTCTCCTGGTTTCCCGTCGTTACAATTATAAGTGAATCCGGTGAAACATCCACGATGTTCGACCTGAATATATCGACTATCTGAATGATCTCGCTTCGCGTAGAAGGGGTGGCTTTGACTTTAATCATGGCCATCTCACGGGAAACAGGGTTTTCGTTCGTGATGTCGGTTATCCTGATGACCTCGACGATCCTGTCCAGTTGCTTTCTTGCCTGCTCCACGCTGGCATCATCACCCTCGACCACGATGGTCATGCGGGAAAGGTGCGGCACTTCAATGCTGCCGACGGCAATGCTGTCGATATTGAAATTCCGTCTCCTGAGAGTGCTGGCGATTCGGTTCAACACTCCCGGACGGTCCTGCACAAGCGCTACAAGTATATGTTTTCTACTCAACTGAAGGTCTCCATCAATATTTCGCAGTAATCTATTTTTTTCTGCTGCCGGTTGGGCTGGGCATCTCCAGGAATTCCACGATTATCTTTCCGGGAGGAACGAATGGGTAAACGTTTTCTTCCGGTTCGACCACAAATTCGATCAGGAACGGCCCTTTATGTGACATGGCTTTTTGTATCGCTGGCTTTACATCTATCTTCTTGGTTACTCTGACTCCCTCTATACCATAGGCTTCCGCAACCTTGACGAAGTCAGGATTATAAAGCTGTGTTCCAAAGTAACGCTTGCTGTATATGAGCTCCTGCCACTGTCTTACCATGCCCAGCCAGCCGTTATTAAATACAGCTATCTTGATGTCCAGGTTTTCCTGGGCGATCGTGGCAAGCTCCTGGATCGTCATCTGGAAACCGCCGTCACCGCATAGACACCAGACTGTCTCGTTTGGTGCTCCGATCTTGGCGCCGATGGATGCAGGTAAACCGAAGCCCATCGTTCCCAGGCCTCCGGATGAGACAAAGCTGTTGGGTTTATCATAGTAGAAATACTGTCCGGCCCACATCTGGTGCTGGCCGACATCGGTACATATGATAGTATCGCCCTTTGTAGCTTCATGTATTTGCCTGATGATATATTGAGGCAGCACGTTCTCATGCTCTCTTATATCCGTGGCCGGATGCAGCGTTCGCCATTCGTCCAGTTGAGACAACCAGATGATATGTTCGCGCTTGGTTAGCTGCTTGTTAAGCACCTGCAATATGTTCTTCACGTCACCGACTATGGGCACGTCGGCAGAGATGTTCTTGCCTATCTCGGCCGCGTCGATATCAATATGTACGATCTGGGCCTGTGGGGCGAAAGTGCTTGTGCCGCCGGTGGCCCTGTCATCGAATCTCATGCCGATGGCAATAAGCAGGTCTGAACTGTGTACCGCCTTGTTGGCATAACCCATACCGTGCATCCCCAGCCAGCCGTAGCTCAGCACGTGGGATTCCGGGAAACAGCCTATCCCGAGAAAAGTGGTTACAACCGGTATCTGTGATTTCTCGGCCAGCTCTTTCAGTTCGGGGAATGCCAGCGAGATATTAACGCCACGCCCGGCTATAATGACCGGCCGTTCAGCGCTGTTAATTAAGTCTGCTGCCTTCTTAATCTGCGAAGGATGGCCGAACAGCTTTGGCTTGTAGCCCGGCAGGTCTATCTTTTCAGGGAAAATAAACTCCGTCTTGTTCTGGAATACATCCTTGGGTATGTCCAGCAGCACCGGACCGGGTCTGCCGGTCTGCGCTACATGGATTGCTTCTCTCACGGCACTGGCAATGTCCCCGGTATCCAGCACAAGCCGGTTGTATTTTGTAATCGGCACTGTGATGCCTGTGATATCAATTTCCTGGAATGCATCCTTACCTATAAAGGAGGTGTTAACCTGTCCGGTGATAGCCAGCACTGGTACTGAATCCAGGTAAGCATTGGCAATACCCGTGACCAGGTTGGTTGCACCGGGCCCTGATGTAGCCAGGCAAACACCAATCTTTCCGGTAACGCGGGCATAGCCGTCGGCTGCATGTGCTGCTCCCTGCTCATGCCTCACCAGTATATGCCGCAGTTCGGGATATTTAGGCAGTGTATCGTATAAAGGCAGCAATACGCCGCCGGGGAAGCCGAATATTACTTCGACTCCCTCCTTAATCAAACACTCACATAAAATTTCTGCGCCGGTTTTCATCATCTGCGCCCACTACTCCTGGTCATTGAATACTGCGCCTTTGCTGGCTGGGCCGACCATTTTAATGTATCTTTTCAGGTAGCCGCTCTTGATGCTGCTCTTAAATTGCGGAACGCTCTTTAAACGCTTTTTAATCTCGGCCTCGCTCACCCTAAGCTCCAGCTTCCTTGCAGGTATATCTATGCTGATTATATCACCATTCCGAATGGCAGCTATCGGGCCACGGTCGGCTGCTTCAGGAACAACGTGACCGATTGCCGCGCCCTTTGTTCCTCCTGAAAACCGCCCGTCGGTTATCAGTGCCACTGAGTTGTCCAGTCCCATACCGCTCAGCAGAGAAGTGGGCGTCAGCATCTCACGCATGCCCGGGCCGCCCTTGGGACCTTCGTATCTTATAACAACCACGTCGCCCTTCTTTATCTTGCGTGCCATAATACCTTTGGTAGCGTCTTCTTCATTTTCGAATACACGGGCTGGTCCTTTGTGGACCATCATCTCAGGTGCTACCGCGCCGCTTTTAACCACGGCTCCGCCCGGCGCCAGGTTTCCGAAAAGTATGGCCAGGCCGCCCGTTTTCGAGTACGGTTTTGTGAACGGCCGTATAACATCGTGGTTTTTGACTGTTGCATTCTTATATGTTGCGGAAAGAGGCTTAAGCGTGACAGTCTTGGCCGTGCCGTTAAGTAGCTTACTGATCTCATGCATGACGGCCGGTATTCCGCCCGCCTGGTCGACGTCTTCTACATGTATTTCACTGGCTGGGCTGATTTTGCACAGGTGCGGCACCTTACTGCTGATCTCATTGATCAATGACAGCGGAAATTCGATCCCCGCCTCATGGGCGATGGCCATGAAGTGCAGTACTGAGTTAGTACTGCCTCCCAGTGCCATATCCACAGCAAAGGCATTGGATATTGATGCTTTTGTGATGATGCTCCTTGGGCGCAGGTCCTTCTCCAGCAGCGCCACGATCTGTCTGCCTGCCTCTGTCGCAAGGTGCATCCTCCTGGAATCGACTGCTGGGATTGTGCCATTGCCGGGCAGGGCCATTCCCACGGCCTCGGTAAGGCAGTTCATCGTATTGGCCGTGTACATGCCTGAGCAGCTTCCGCAGCCCGGGCAAGCTGTAGTCTCGATCTCTTCCAGTTCGGCCTCTGTTATTTTCCCCTGCACAACGGCGCCTACTGCAGTAAAAACGGAAGTTAGATCGACACTCCTGGTCTTGCCGCGTTTACTCAGTTTCCCTGCCAGCATTGGGCCTCCGCTGATGAATATAGAAGGGATATTTAAACGCACGGCAGCCATCAGCATGCCGGGTATGATTTTGTCACAATTCGGGATGAAAACCAGCGCATCGAATCGGTGGGCTTCCACCATCACTTCTACAGAGTCTGCTATTAGCTCGCGGCTGGGCAGGCTGAATTTCATACCTGGATGGTTCATGGCTATCCCATCGCAAATGCCGATGGTATTAAACTCGAAAGGGATACCTCCTGCGCTTAACACGCCGGTCTTGACCGCCGTAGCGATCCTATTTAGATGCATATGGCCGGGGACTATTTCATTAAAGCTGTTGACGATACCGATAAAAGGCTTATTGAAGTCCCGCGTGCATACACCGACTGCCCTCAGCAGTGCCCTGTGTGGTGCTCTCTCGATCCCTAGTTTAATGCTGTCACTTCTCATATGATACCTTATCCTGCAAAAATATAAGAGTTCCGATAGCTATCCCTCAGATAAAAAAGAGGTTCTAGTAAACTATCACAGGTAAATCTTTATTGTCAAGCTAACATAACTCCAATTTAGATATCTTATCCAGGCGTCGCTGGTGTCTGCCGCCTTCAAACTCTGTAGAAATGAAATTGCTGACTGCTTGCAAGGCTTCTTCGGTGCTAATGAAATCGGCTCCCAGACACAGCACGTTAGCGTCGTTATGGCGGCGTGCGCGTATCGCAAGCTCAGGCCCGCAGCATAGAGCTGCGCGTATTCCCTTATACTTGTTGGCTGTTATGCTCATGCCGATGCCTGTGGCGCATATCAGGACTCCATAGTCCGATTGGCCTGATGCTACCGATTCGGCTACTGCTGAAGCATAATCCGGGTAGTCGACCGAATCCTTGCTGTAGCAGCCCAGGTCCTGGACTGTGTGCCCGTTGGCCTTAAGATAATCCATGACCTTATCTTTGAGCTCTAGTCCGCGATGATCGCTGCCGAGGGCTAGTTGCATGATTAGCTTCCCCCTTTATCATGATATTCTGCCATGATCTCATTTTCTTCTATTGTCCCCTGCCGCATGATGACCGGCGGATTCACCGTCACATCCACGATCGTCGATTCAATCTTGCCTGTGCATCGGCCTGCATCAATAATATAGTCCACGTGGCTGCCGAGTTGATCTCTCACTTCGTCGGCTGTCAGCGTAATTTTGTCCGTGTGCAGGTTTGCGCTGGTGCCTGTTATAGGCCTGCCCAACTCTCTGATCAGTAACCGGGCAACCGGGTGGTCAGGTATGCGGACGCCTATGTTAGCACTGCCGGCAAGTGCCAGGCTGTGGAGCTGTGGCGCTTTTTTAAAAATGATTGTAAGTCCGCCTGGCCAGAACTTCCTCATCAAAACAATGGAAAAGGCCGTTTGCCCGGATACAAGGTCTGCCAGTTGTTGGACATTATCTATCAGTACGGGAAGCGGCATGCTCATCGGGCGGTTCTTTGCGGTGAACACTCTCTCGACCGCTTTATCATTATATATATCTGCACCTAACCCGTAGATGGTATCGGTCGGGTACGCCACGATACCGCCGTCACGCAGGACTGCTACCGCTTGCTTGACTTGCTCTGTCAGGGACGACGGGATCGTTTTAGTCATAGGTATTTTTTCAATTAACGGACAGTCAATAATAAATTGTACTCCAAATCCTTCATAGTTTAAATATGAACTGGATTAGAAGAACCCGTTTCCGCTGTGATATACTTTCCCAAATGAGTGAAGCTAAAGAGAAATCCGGTAGCCACCGGGTAGTAACCAGCGACGACGTAGAAGTTTCTACTTACCTTGAAATAGCCAAGGAAATACAGGGTGAGCAGACGGCCCCCAAGCCGGGGGAATTACCGCACGGTACCAAAGAAGCTATAGCGATCATAGATTTCGGCTCGCAATACAGCCGCTTGATCGCCCGCAGGGTCAGGGAATGCAATGTATACTGCGAGTTATTTCACTGGGAAACCCCTCTCTCCAA
>JBEKCL010000099.1:0-12064 GCA_050014895.1 Dehalococcoidia bacterium | reverse complement strand
TATGAAAGACGTCAACTTTATTCGTCAGTTGCCCAAGACCCGTAGCGGTAAAATCATGCGCCGTGTCATCAAGGCGCTGCTCATGGGTAAGGATTTGGGCGATATCTCGACCATAGAGGAGGAAGCCTCAGTAGAAGAGATCAAAGAGGCCATCGGGAAACTGGGCAAGATTTAAAGTCAGGGATAAAAAATAGGGGCGGGTTTGAAAACCCGCCCCACTGAAATCAGTGGTTCAATTAATGATTTTGAGAATACCCAAGGAGAAGATGTTTTATCGCATACGTAGGTTATTTATTCTATAAGAATATTTGTTGACCTGGCTTTTAGTCCCTTAGATTGTTTGAGTAACGTAGAGATTCTATATAGTTTTGCATGAACTGCCAATCTGGTTCGCCTTTTCGTTTTATGGGTAACTTCATCATTGTCTTGTTCATTCTTTCAATTCCCCATTTTCTTCCGTACGAATAACGATAAGTCTCCTTCATAATGAGCGGAATGAGGAACATCGCGATATATATATTCAGTTTGAATAAAGGTATAAATACATGAACATCTTCAGTGGAGCAAAAGGACTTGGATTGGTAATAGGCCTTACCGACACTACCATTACGATTTACAGTAATTACATTACTTTCATGTGCCGGTAACTTATTTACATAGCCAATTAAGCCATTATTAGAATCAATAGAAGTTATTAGTGGCACCGTCCCTTTTTCGGTAGTATCAGTTTTTCTTGCGCCCCTTCCTCTTACTATTTTGAATAGCTTGCGATACTCAAACCAATCCCATGTTCTGTCACTCAAATTAAGCTCAATGTCCGCTTTACTTTCATTCAATTTTGATCTTAACTCAATCAAATTTGTAGTATCATTTCCAACAACCCATTCCGGAACAGTACTCGGCACTTCCAAATATTTCAGGGATTTATTTGCTTCTCTGCCAAAGGCGCTATACTTGAACCTATTCATTGAAATGCATTTACAATAATATATTTTTTCTGTGACGCTCATTTCTTTTTTAGGTATTAGTACAGATACATTTTGAGCAGTATAAAAAGTTTTTGGTTGCACGAAACTGGAAAGAAGATACGAACCACCGAGAGACACAGTTATTAAACCAGCCTGGAATGGCACGATATTATTGTATTGTTTTACAGTGCCGACACACCCGTTATTTCTCGACTCTCTCGAAATGAAGTTTATTTCCCCATTTTCAACAAACTCCATTTTATTTGCATCAAATTTGTTGCCATATTTAACGTCGAACAATGTTTGTAATTCTGCGGTATCCATTTAGTTTAACTCTTTGAATAAGATATATTTCTTTATCTCATTCTCAAAATCACTCTTCTGTAATTTAGAATAGTCCGTCTCCATGTATGCTTCCGCACACCATTCATCCTCCGCGTTTACATGCTTCTTTATACTTTGGCCATCGACCTCATTTTTGTTTCTGAAGTTGTAAATCCACTCAGATTTTATTTTTTCCCATTTATCAAAGTGATCTACTCTACCAAGATTCTTGACCTTTACAAAACCATCATCTTTCCAATATCCAAAATAAGTTTCATAATCACTTGGATGAGGAACATGCGCCCTGAAAACTACAATGGCAGTTACCGTACTTGATGACGGATTGAACAGTTGATCGGGCATTGAAAAAACCGCTTCTAAGGTATGCTTTTGCATAAGAGTCTTCTTCCATTGATAATCCTTGCCCGATTGATCTGAAACACAGTTTAAAGGCACAATTGCCACGCATAATCCATTGCTATCCAAGCAATCTAAATTGCTACTAACAAACTCTAATTCCGAGACTTTTGTAGCATAAGGGGGATTTAAAAAACCGACCGATGGCTTATGTTTTTTAATCATATCCTTTGTACTCTTGCTAAGAGAATCACCCATATTGATATTAGACTTCCCATCCCCCCTCATCATCATATTAGAACAAGCGTACGTGAACATATCGCTTCTTTCCTCAATCCCTATCAATTGATTGTCCTTGATATTTTGTTTTTTCCCTGCATCGTTACCAGCAAGTTCCATTAATTTTTTCATTGCTTTTATTAAGAAGCCCCCGGTCCCACAACAATTATCATAGACAATGGAATGGACATTAATATTTGCGATCTCTACGAATAACTCTGTTATGTGTTGTGGAGTTAAGACTAAACCTAGTTTTTTGTCACCGTAAACATATCGTATGAACTCGGAATAAAATTGACCAAGAATATCGTAGCCAATATGTTCATAGCTAGTAAACGGAAAGACCTTCTTATCTAATTCAAATATTAGGTCTCTTAAAAGAGTATTTACCTGCTCTTCCCCTGTTTCTTTATTTCTGATCTTATCCGCTATGGCTAAATTATTTGATTGGGCTATTTTCCCGTATTCTCCCATCAGGATTTTTATTTTATCGCCCATATTTCTTGCTTTCAGTACTCTTTCTATGGCCTTGAGTAAATCTTCAACCATCTCAGATGGTTTCTTTTCAATAGGATAAGATTTCTTGAAGTCTTTGTTTTGTAGTGCTATCAATATTCCACTAATTATCGTTGCTCTTTCGTTTTCAGGAACCGAATAGTTATATAGCTCCTGATTTAGTTCAGAAGCTAAAACTAATAAATTCTTATCCTTTAATTTCTCAGCGTTTCCCTTTTCTTCAAATAGGTTTAGATAATCGTAAATGGACAATAGTTTCTTATCGTTGGTTTCCTTTATATCGTCGGAGCCCTTCTTTATAAAGAAATTGGAGACAAGCAACTCATTTTCATTTTCTCCACTTACGGCTATGGCTATCACATTAAAATCTTGTTTTAAATAATTGGAATAATGTAACACTCCATCAACAGCATATTTCCCTTGTTCGCCCACCCCATTCTTTTTACTTCGATGATATTTCGTGTCAGGCTTACATTCGATTACCATAGCCAATTCCATAATAGATGGGAACGTGATTATAAATTCTGGGAATCCACTTTTTCCTGTTCCTTTTTTAGAAGCAAATTTTAGGAGGTCTCTTATAATTTTATGGTTTGTTTTTTGCTCCTCGAGTTTAATACTTCTAAACATACTGTCATTTTTAAAATGAGTCCTAACAATATCTTCAGTTTTACGTTCATTACTCATTTCGACTCTCCTGGATAGGATGCGAATTTTCTTCTATCCCTAGCCAATCGCCGTTGTTCTGTTATATGTTGTCTTTTCTTAAGTCGCTCCACCATAGCCAAACTGCCTTTCCGTTCGAGCGTTCCCTTGCCGAGCTTCTGTTGCTCAAGATTGGTAACTTCCTGCTATACCTTATTGCCAAGGCAACTGACGTCCGCCTCTTTTCTTAAAGGTAAGCCAATTTAATTTGTGCGGGATTTTCTTTTTTCTCACTCATTTACCGATGTGATTATATCATCTTAATAAGTTCCATCACTGGCTGTAATAATTACTGTATTGCCAACTGACTCCCTGGTAGATGCAAGAGCCGTCTTCGCCTATGCAGACCTCGTTCATTGTAATCGAGCAAGTATATAAAATAATACAATTGTGCTATTAATTAGTCAATGTCGAATGTGTAAAGTAGCTCTTTACTAACCCCCGCCCTCTTTCCTTTTCTTAAGCTCCAGAGCTGTCTTGAGTCCCTTCTCACGGATGACCTTGAATGCCAGCCCTTTATCCGTCATATGGTAGAAGCGCTTGCCGTACTTTTTAAGCAGCTTCTTGTTTATCTCGAATCCCAGGCCTGGCCGTTTGAATGGTTGTAGCATGGCGTTCTTATCGGGGATGATGGGTTCGATGATCCCTTCCCTGAATTCGGGTATCCACGAAGGTTCCTCCAGCGGGTACTCGACCGGGTGGTTGTTGCCGAAGTCGGAGAGCACCAGGTTCCAGTTAATATAGAAGCCTATGCCGTTGGTCCAGGTATGAGGTGAGTATTCGCGGTTATGTTGATGGCAGGCTTCGATTACCTGCCTGACCTGTGCAATGCCTCCGGCGAAAGTGGCGTCCGGCTGATACACGTGGAAGCAGTCCTTTTCGAACATGATCTTGATTTCATCCCAGCCGTAGTTGAGCTCGGCGCCGGAGATCTTGACCGGGGACACTTTCTTCAGGGCGGCGTTGCTGTCATAATCTCTGGAATCCAAAGGTTCTTCCAGCCACTCGATCTTGTTATCAGCGCAAGCCCTAGCGTAGTCTATGGCTCGCTGCAGGTCCCAGGCCGGGGGTCTGTCCACGATGGAAACCAACCAGCCCTGGTTGGCGTCCACTCCTATGACCGGACCATCCCCTACCCCCTTCCTCACGTCTTCGATCAGCTTAATATCATCTTTTAGCTCTTTGCCCTTCGCTCTCAGTTTGAAGGTCTTGAAACCCCTCTCTTTCATCGCCAGTAACTCTTCCACGCGTTTACCGGACTCATGCAGTTCGCCGAACGAGCAATAAACCTCGATAGGCCTGGCTTCACCGCCAAGCAATTCATAGACAGGCTTGTTTTTGGCCTTGCCGATGATGTCCCAGCAGGCAGGCTCGATCCAGAAGTTTCTCCAGCCCAGGAAACTGGCCTGTTTCAAAAGGCTCTGGACACGGTCGATGTCCGTCGGGTCGGCGCCGATCAGGTAGCCCCCCAGAAGGTCGCCAAGTCCTTGACGCTCTTCCCCCATGGCTATGCCTGCCGACCAGCCCTCTATACCCTCGTCCGTTCCTATTTTAATCAGTGTAAAACGGTTATGTGTCTGCGGGTAGCCTGGTATCCATGTAGGCCAGAACGTATATTTCAGTGGAATGTGGACGTGATAAAGCTCGATCTCGCGGATCTTCATATCTGCCTCCTCCTGATTTTCGATAGTGAGTGTATAAGTTACAGAGCGCCCGTATTCTAAGGCAAAGCCGCCAGGATAACAAGACGCTTTATTTACGTTCCTGTTGTCTCTTCTTGAATAAGCCCGGCGTCGCCGCACCTTTACGTATGCTGTAGTAGTATGAATTGCCAATGATCAATTACTATATTAACATGGTAATTACATTAGTCCGTTTGAGGTGGATTTTAATATGATATACAGTGAAGGCAAGGTAGGCCGCATTTTCATAATCAGGCTGGGTGACGATGATATACTGCCGTACTGCATCGAAGAATTTGCGGAGAAACACGGTATCGCTGTCGGGCAGGCTATACTGATAGGCGGGATTAAGAGCGGTGATATTATAGTCGGCCCTCGCAAGAACAACGAGATGCCGCCCGACCCCATGATGCTCCCTATAGATGGGGTACACGAGGTAGTTGGCATTGGGGTGCTGGTGCCGGATAAGAGCGGAAAGCCATCGTTTCATATCCATGCAGCGCTTGGCAGGGCAGGCAAAACTACTACCGGGTGCCTGCGGAACGGTGCCAAAGTCTGGAAAGTCGGCGAGATGGTGCTATACGAGATACTGGGGGCCGATGTTGCCAGGTTGCCGGACAAGGAGACAGGCTTCGATCTGCTGGTGCCCAGGTCAGGTGAAAAGAAATAGTATGGCGGGGAAAAGCGGGAAATGGGTACTGCCGAGAATGCACGCTACGAGATGAAATTGAGCCCGGCGGAAGCAAAGTCGGGGACAAAGAAGGTCCTGACGCGGCAGGGCAAAAAATTGGAAGTGTCAATCCCTGCGGGTACTATAGACGGCAATATTGTTAAATTAACCAACGCCCTGAAAGTAACGGACGGACGTGAGGGCGATATTCTTATAACCGTGAGAGTGGGGGAGGGGCAGGCTGGAGTATTAGAGATCAGCGACGCCACCTTCAAGCAGGAAGTCCTGGACAGCGGCCTGCCGGTAATAGTCGACTTCTGGGCACCCTGGTGCGGACCGTGCCGAATGATCGGCCCGATTATGGAAAAATTATCAACCCGGTACGCGGGAAGGATTAAATTCTGCAAGATCAATGTTGACGAAAACCCTCAATCCGCTGCACAATACCAGGCAATGAGCATCCCGCTCCTGGTTTTCTTCAAGGGAGGGGGCGAAGCGGGACGGAGCGTGGGTGCCTTACCGGAGCCAGCCCTCAGGTCCAAAATCGAATCAATATTCGGCTGACTGTAACACTTTTAGGGGAGGTTTTGCTATGGCAGGTAGAAAGCAGCGGGTCATTAAAGTACGTTCCACATTTGTTAACTCTTTTATAATATACGGTGAACGCGCTGTTATTGTGGATACCGGCATACCCGGTTACGATGCTGCAGTATTGTCTGCCATGGAGAAGTACGGCGTTAAGCCGGCGGATGTATCTCTTATACTCATCACGCACGGGCACCATGACCATTACGGCAGCGCCGTTGCGCTCAAGCAAAAGACAGGAGCTCCCGTAGCTATACATAAGGATGATTCGGAAGCGTTGAGGACCGGTATTAATCCCAAGTTCATACCAATCGGAATGAAAGGTAAGATCATGGTTGGACTGTCAGGGATGATGAAAATGCCTGCAATAAAGGGCATGGAACCGGACATTTTAATCGATGGTGAGATGGACCTTTCAAAATATGGCATAGCGGGTAAAGTTGTGCCCACTCCCGGTCACACACGTGGCTCGGTCTCCGTTCTGCTGGACGGCGGCTGTGCTTTGATCGGCGACCTGATCTTCGGGGGATTTATCAGGAAGAAGGCTCCAGGGTTCCCGTATTTTGGCTATGACAGCCAGGAGATTTACAGGAGCATACAAAAGGTTCTCGATTTTAATCCGAAAATAATCTACGCCGGACACGGTGGGCCGTTTACGGCCGGATCGGTCCGGCGCAGGTTCTTCAACAGATTATGATGTCGACTATTTAAGTTGGCTGCTGCCGAAATCAAGCACGCGGCGTGCAACGACCAGGGTATTGATCTGGCCGGTGCCTTCGAAGATATCGGTTATCTTGGCGTCACGCATGAACTTTTCAAAAAGGTACTTGCGGGAATAGCCGAGCGGTCCCATCAGTTCCACTGCCCTCTGCGTGATGAGCGTAGCTGCGCGGCCGGCCTTGGCTTTTGACATGGATGCTTCCAGTGAGTTGGTCATCCCGTTCTCCAGTTGCCACATGGCGCGTACCACCATTAAATGGGCCGCACGGTAGTTAGCTTCCATCTCCATGAAGTCGTGCTCCAGGGCTGTTTGCTTGGTGCGGGGAACGTCGTAGCGTATCTTGATGCCTTGTTTATCAAGCTCGTCCTTCAGCATCTCAAGGGCTGCCCTGCAGACGCCCAGCGCCTGGGCGGCAACCATCGGGCGTGTCAGGTCGAAGGTCGCCATGGCGCCTTTGAAGCCCTCTGTTTTGGTTTTCACTTCAGCCTTGCCCAGGATATTGGCAAATGGGATACGGCAATTATCGAATACCACAGTGGCTGTATCGCTGGCCTTGATGCCAAGCTTCTTTTCCAGCTTCTCGACCTTCATGCCGGGGGTCCCGGCCTCGACCACGAATGATTTCATACCGGCGCGGCCTGCGGATTTATCCACGGTGGCCCAGACCACGATGATGCCTTCGGAGAGGTCGAGCGCCCGGTGGCCCATGGTGACGAAGATCTTCTCTCCGTTGAGGACCCAGTAGTCGCCGTCGCGGGTTGCGGTAGCAGTGATGGCCGCAGTATCTGAGCCGCAGCCGGGCTCGGTCATGGCCATGGCGCCCCACTTGGGTTTGCCCTCATTGAAGCGGGTGAGAAATTTGCCCCACTGTTCCTGAGTGCCCGCTGCAAAGACAGCAGCTCCGCCAAGTCCCAGTCCGGGGCTTGCAAGGTATAAACCGGCGTCTCCCCAGCAGAGCTCTTCTACCATAAGTGCGCCGCAGGCTCCCATGCCGGTTAAAAGTCCCTTTCCCCTAATGCTCCACATGGTATTGATGAGATCCCAGGGTTCCTCGTGCTCCTGTTCATCATACTGGCGGCTGATCGGCCTGAAATATTTCTGAGCTACCTCGCGGGCCTCTGCTACTTTAACTTTATCTTCAGGTGAAAGTTCAAAATCAATCATCTCTACGCTCCTTCTTATACTATGGCCATGCCGGTAAAGGCGGTGAATCCGCGCCCGTTTCTGAACCAGAGTTCAACGGGGTTATCGCGGACATAACCATGTCCGCCCATTACCTGTACGCCGTAGTCGGTGACCAGCATGGCCATGTTGTCTGCATACATCTTGGCCAGGCAGGCTTCCCTGGTGGCGTCCTCTTTGCGGTCGAGCTTCCAGGCCGCTTCCCAGGTGAGCAGCCGGGCAGCATCCACCTCGATGGCCATATCTGCGATCATGAATGCCACGGACTGGCGGGAGCCGATGGGCTCACCGAAGGCGTGGCGTTCTTTGGCATAGTCACGGGAGAACTCGAAGGAACCCCGTGCGACGCCCACGGCCATGGCAGCCAGTGCGACGCGGGAGAGGTTGGCCAGCCGTTTAAAATCGCAGCCTTTATCACCGCCGAGTCGGTTTGCCAGCGGGACCTTGCAATCTTTCAGCGCCAGCTCGTAGGTGGCGAGGGCCTTGATGCCCATGTTCTTCTCTTTCTCGCCTACCGTGAAGCCCTGGGTGCCTTTATCGACGATGAATCCCTGGTTTGCATTGCCGTCTTTGGCGTAAACCAGAGTGAAGCCGGCATCTGCTGCCAGCGGGACGTAGCATTTATCGCCGTTGAGGGTGTACCCGCCGTTCTTCTTTGCGGTGGTGCCCAATTCGTTGGGGTCGAAGTTGTAGCGCGGCTCGATGAAGGCAGCGGTGGCTGCGGAGAACTTGCCGGCGCACAGCGGGGGAAGGTATTTCTTTTTCTGCTCCTCGGTGCCCATCTCAACGATGGGAAGGATAGCCAGAGAGGGGGCCAGGATGTGCAAAGCCATGGAGAGGTCACCCCAGGCCAGTTCCTCGGCCATCAGGGTCCCTGTCAGTGCGGAACGTTCCCAGCCGCCGCCCCCGAATTGTTCGGGCACGCAGCTGACTGCCAGTCCGAGTTCCGAGGCGGTATTGATAATATCGGCAGGAATCTCGCCGGCCTCATCGCAATCCCTGAATTTTTTGCGCATGACGTCGGTGGCGAATTGTTTGACGGTACTGACGACCATCTTCTGTTCTTCAGAAGGGCTGAACGAAATCATATGGAACCCCCTTTTCGTTGCATATTTTGTTCTTCAAAATGCCAACGCCTAATTTACCATTCGCGATCTATTGCGTCAATAAACTATGTGCACCCGATTTACTGGATTGCGGCTGAATTGGTGTAAAATATTGAATTTAATTGGTCTTTCTGTGTGACTTTCCGATGATTATAGCCGCTGTAATACTAATTTTGACATATATAGGCGTCAGCTTTACCCAGCTACCGCACATCAATATTGACCGCCCGGCTGCTGCTCTCACGGGCGCGCTTCTCATGGTGCTGGCCGGGGTACTTACCTTCAACCAGGCCATTGAGTCCATAGATTTCCATACGATAACTCTCCTTCTGGGCATGATGTTGCTCATGGCAGCCCTACAACAGGCCGACTTCTTCAACGTGATGGCTGCCAGGAGTATCGCCCTGGCCTCGAAACCCTGGCAGTTGCTGCTGACAGTGGTCCTGGTAACAGCCGTAGGTTCGGCTTTTATGGTAAACGACGTGGTAGTGCTGCTTTTCACACCGGTTGTAATAGCGGCCTGCCGGCTTCTGGACCACAACCCGTCGCCTTACCTGATAGCCGAGGCCATGGCTTCTAACATAGGGTCAGTGGCAACAGAAATCGGGAACCCGCAGAACATGCTCATCGGGGTCACGTCGGGCATTTCCTTTACCCATTTCATGCTTTACCTACTGCCGGTGGCAGTAATATCCACCGTTATCCTTTTAATCACTGTTTTCATCTTCTACCGCAAGCACATACAGGTTGACTTTCAGGCCGAGAAGCTGCGGCATCAGACGCTTTCGGTGATGGCTGGTCAACCCACGCCCGCTGCACGCAAAAAGTTGCTGATGTTCACTTTACCGGTCTTCGGTTTGACGGTAGTCTGCCTGTTCTTAAGCAGCTTTTTCGGCGTTACTGTTTCTATTATAGCCATGGCAGGCGGCGTGGCGGCCATATTATTCAGCGGCATCCGGCCTTCAAAATTGATAAAGACCATTGATTGGTCTCTGCTGCTGTTTTTCTGCGGGCTTTTCATCGTAATCGGCGGCGCCCAGCAGGCGGGCGTACTTAATGTGTTTATGAATACATTATGTGTTCAAAATGATATTGCTGGTATAGTCTCGGTGAACGTCTTCAGTGCGCTCGTTTCGCAGGTTGTCAGCAACGTGCCCTTGACCATGCTGGTCATTCCGCTCATCAAGAATATACCGGGCGATGTATTGTGGATTTCGCTGGCGGCCGGATCGACTCTGGGAGGCAATGCCACTATCATCGGCGCTGTCGCCAATATCATCGTGGTGGAGCAGGCTTACAGCCAGGGCATTAAGTTGGGGTGGTGGGAATTCAGCAAAGTAGGAATCGTTGTCACTGTGCTCACAATCGCTGCCTCGATCGGCATTCTATCCCTGGAATTCAGCCTGGGATTGTTACGCTAGGGTTCCGGCTAGGAAGGATTTGAAAAAAGTTCCTGACCGCCGAAGTACAGGGCGATCACCAGTGAAATGACCATGAACAGGATGAAAATGAATAATGCCGATTGCAGGGCTGCGTTTCGTACCTGTTTCTTATCTTTGTAGAACTTGCGGGACTGTGAATACGTTATTAAAAATGCCATTGCTGCGGCAATCAGGCTGAATGTTGCGCCGATAACGATAAGCAGTAAAAAAACAGTAGTCTGCATTTTGTACTATGACACTTAGCAATTGCTGGCCCGTTTAAAGTAAACATCTCCTGACATCTATGGTATGTGGCATTGAGTTAACGGCTGTCCGGAAAAATCTCGCCCATTGCTTCCGGCACGTACTTCTTGACCATATCCGGTGTGAGGGTGTTTGCCTTTGCAATTTCCGAATAGAAAGAAGCAGAGGGCCGCAGTTTCCTTTCCTGCGTGGCAGGGTCCATCTCCACCAGGCCGAACTTCATGGAATATCCGATAGCCCATTCGAAATTGTCGACCAGTGACCAGTGGTGGTATCCCAGTATTTTGTAGCGGCGGTCTATAAGGTCGTGCATAGTTTTGACTGCGCAGGCGATCACCCAGGGCCGGAGCTTATCGTCCCTATCGGGGACACCATTTTCTAGTATGAAGAAAGGTTTGCCGTAGTGCGCCAGCTTTTCCACCACGATCTTTATGCCCTGCGGATAGATCTCGCTGAACATGGCGTTACCTTGCGGATCCAGGTCGCCGGTGCGCCCGCTTGCAGGTTTGATGCGCCGCACAAAACCCATATGCGGTTTAAACAGGTCGAAGGCAACATCGACTCCGCCGTAAATATTGACGCCGATAAAATCGAAGGTGCCTTTGAGAGGCTCTTTGCAATCCTTCAGTCCACAAAACGGCGGCAGCTTTTGCCCTTCCAGCATATTGAAAAATACGTTGTTAAAGTAGTCGCTGGCTATCCGGGCTGCCAACCGGTCGAAAGGCTGGTCTTTGGCATGAGTGAAGATGATGAAATGGTTAGCGAAGCTGACCAGCGATTCCCTCTGTATAGCGTGTATGGCGTGATAGGCTGCTGCATGGCAGCGGGCCATATTGCCCAATACCCTGAAATATTTGGGCAGGTTGCTGTTGACTGCTGGAGGATGATCGCCCTCCATGTAGGATTCGACGGCATATATATTAGGCTCATTGAAAGTGAGCCAGGTATTGCACAGATCACACAGTTCAGATACCACGAATTTTACGAAGCGCAGGTAGTCAGAAACGCAATCCGCCGATAAAAAAGCCCCTTCCTTCTCAAACCAGACGGGGTGGGCAAAGTGATGCAGGCAGATTACCGGCTGGATGTTCCGCTCGATCAGGGCGGATATCATCTCGCGGTAGCGCTCAATAGCTTCCGGATCGAATATACTTTCCTGAGGCTCGATCCTTGCCCAGCTCACTGATATGCGCAGGGAATTCAGCCCCATACTCTGGGCGGTATCGAAATCTCTCTCGGCATTCTTCCACCAGTCACAGGCCTTTCCGCTTGGCTCTCGGGTCT
>JBEKCL010000098.1:0-21296 GCA_050014895.1 Dehalococcoidia bacterium | reverse complement strand
CATTGTCGATCTAACCAGCAGTCTCCTGAGATCTTGGCGACTCTGCCATCTATGGTCAGTGTACCGGTCGCCTTCAAGTACGGCAATGCGAACCTGTAACAGAGGACTTCATTATTGAGAAAGGGAAATACCCCGGTTCCGGATGCAATTAACACGGGACCGAATCGCTCTAGATTGACCTCGATCTTGCCGTTTCCATCCGGGAGGTCTGCAGTAAAGATCATTTTGTCCGCAGTACCGGAAATAGAGGAGGTCGGAGTGTGGATATCCAGCTTCTCTGTAGATGCTCTGAACTGACCCACCGGGTACATATTTTCCTTGGCCGAGTAAGTGCGATGGGTTTTGTCGATAAAGGATGCGATTGACAGGATACCCGGATATTCTTTAGGGTCTTTGGCTGGGTTGACGGTCATCTGGTGAAGCAAGAAATCGAATTCACGGCCTTCGTCACTTTTCATGTGGGAGAACACGAAGTTGCTATCGGTATGGAAGCCAAGGTGAATTGCCAGGTCCCGCTTGTAGTCAACAGCTACTGTACATCCTGCAATGTCCTTGGCAACTACGGGGCGAACTGGTTTTCCTGCAACATACCTAACATCCATTTTGGGTCTCTCCTTCTTCCATATAAGTTTATTTCTCTTTTATACTATATAAGTAGGGTTTTGCAGTCCGATAAGCTGGTTGATTATTTCCCGGTTTACCTCCAACATTCGTTTACTTCTCCGTCTTCTTTGTCAGTATTCATTTTTCTAATTGTCATATCTGCCTCCTGTGAATTAGGCTATTTTGACTTAGATTTATCTATATCTGTTTTCCGGCGTTTCTTAACGTATTCCGCAAATACTTCCCCATCCTTTTCCATCCTGGCACGTGCGGCATCAACATCGGTCAATGCCTTCCTGTCGGTTATTGCCCAGTATGGACCGCCTTCACCGGGCGGGCAGCCCTTCACCCAAACGCCCTCGTTCTGGTACTTCTTCACGCAGTCGCCAACCAGTATAAGGTCTTTTCCTTTCTTTATACAGGCAGGGAGCTGTTTCTTTGCCCCGCAGACTACTGAAATGCCGGCGTTTTTCTCATAATCGCCGGAAGCCTTGAGCTGTTCCAAGGAAAGCGCTATCAACCCCTGGCAGCTGCTGCATGCATTTTCCAAGTGCAAATCATATTCAGGGAAGGTAGCAAATCCTTCCAGGTAGGGCAGCCAGAGCTTTTTATAGACGTCCTTGATCTGGCTGCCGCGTATTTCAATGGATTTTGCATCGAATTTTCCAAGTCCCCTTTCTTTGGCAGCCTTAAAGTAGGGCACCCTGTCAATATCAAGACCAACCATGCGGCAGGCTGTGGCATCCAGTGCTACAGGGTCCTTGCTGGCTACTATGCAGCCGAAATCTGTGGGAGTAGTATGATGCGGGCCGAAGCCTTCAGCAGGCCGGATAAGGTCGGCGATGGAAATATCCGCTCTGACTACCGTCCAAAGGTCCATCATGGCAGCGGCCAGGTTGGTAAAGTGCATTTGAATATGTACCTTATCCTGGACGGTGCCTTTTATATTTTTTAGTGCGCAGGTAAACACCATGCTGCAATGCGATTTAAAGATCGGCAGATTTACAATGTGATCAGCTTCGATAAGGAATCTTGGCAGGAGCACTCTCTTTAAATCTGATTTGGCATCCCGTATTGGTACGCTGATGAGGTCCTTGTCACTCTTAATGTCAATGATCCTATCTATACCGGCGTCTTCAGAAGCCTTCAGTATGCCGCTAACCTTGAGTGATTCCATCGTGTCGCAGCCGACAGCGGATGCCTCGGCAAGGATGATCTCTTTGGGCTCTGCTTTACGTAACACCTTTATTACGGCAGCCACCAACCCCGGGCTGGTATTGACGCTGGTATCCGCTGGATATGGGTGCCCGCCGTTTGGTTTAATAACAATAGTTGCGCCGGATTTGATTAAAGAGGGCAATCCCCCCAGGTGGGCAAGCGCCTCTTCCACCATCTTTTCTTCATTGGTCCCTTTTACTATGGCAACTATCGATTTACTCATATGTCGTATTGACCTCTTTTTGTGACTATTCGATCGTTCGTGCGGGCAACAACGTTTAGACGTTGTATTGATCCGTCAATAAATGATATTGCAAGAGAGGTCTGTAAGGCGTCAGCGGCGTGACTATTCCCATGTCCGCATTTGTCCTACAACTCTTGGTACCCCATTGACGGAGTTATTGCCTGAATGTAGTATTGCATCAATTTCACCCAGTAAACGCGTAATAAGCATTGTTGATTCCTCCATTTTGATAATTGACCTTAGCAACATGTCGGACTGCGGTTATTAATATTTTGCAGCACAGGAGTAATAAATATGGATAAAAATGGCATACAAAAAGTAGCGGTAATCGGTGCTGGTTTGATGGGCACGTGTATTGCGCTCGAGTTTGCCCGGTTCGGTTACAGGGTTGCGCTGTATGACGTCAAAGAAGAGATGCTTAAAAAAACACTGGTGACAGCCCGCGAGGAGCTTGAATTAATGGCGGAAGCTGGCTTGATCCCCGCAGGAATGGTTGGGGAGGCGCTTCGCAATATCAGGACTACATTAGATATGGTAGATGCCGTTGCAGGCGTCGGACATGTCGTTGAGGCTGTGCCTGAAATACTATCGCTTAAGCAGCAGATATTTACCAAACTCGATGAGCTTTGCCCTCCTAATGTCAGCCTTGCGAGCAATACGTCGAGTTTGATGATCGATAACTGTGCTGCTGAGGCCGGGAACCACCCGGAGAGGATCCTGGCAACCCACTACTGGCAGCCGGGCCACCTGATCCCGCTTGTCGAGGTGATTGGGGGAAGTAAGACTGATCCGAAGGTGATGCAAAAGGTGGCCAATATGTTAAAAAGCATGCGTAAAAAGGTGGTTTTGCAGGAACATGAGCTGCAAGCCGGTCCGGCAGGGTGGGGAAACGCCATGTCCTGGGCGCTTAGTTTTAAGGCTCAGCAATTGGTAGACGACGGATGCTCGCCATATATTGTGGATGATCTTATTAAGTTTGGCTTTGGACGCCGCTTGGCCTATATCGCAATATATGACAGGATGGACTGGTTGGGGCTGGATACAGCCCTGCTGCTGCAAAAGGCAAGCGGCAAGGAACCTTCTCCATTGCTTAAGGAACTGGTTGACCGAGGTGAACTGGGTGTCAAGAGCGGAAAAGGTTTCTATGATTGGTCGGGCGACAAACCGAAGAAGTTCTTGCGCGATATTAACCTTGAGCTTATACATTTATTAAAAAGGGATATGGACAGGGGCGATATCTAGCACAGGCAATTAATTGAATGCATTAGTATCACCGGTGATAATGTAAGGGGCAGTGGTTATATTCCTTCAACTACATGTGAGCATAGGTTTGGTAATTGGAAGAGTATTTTTTCCTAATTCCCTTTTATTGTAAGATTGGTGATGTAGTATAGAAAGAACACGGGAAATTATAGAAATATGGCTAAAAAAGCTTTAGATCTTCCGTTATATGAATCTGAAGAGATCCAGATCGCCTTGATGCAGCAGTTGATGCATGGCGTTAGCATACTGCAGGGCGGTGTGCATAAATTTGCCAATAAAGCGATGGAAAACATCACTGGTTATTCCGTAGAGGAATTGATAGGCACGTCCTATTTGGATATTGTCGCTCCCGAAGACAAGGAAGCTGTACGCAAAGTGTACGTTGCTGTCATGAAAAGAAATGTCGGCGATATGCCGAGTTTCCGCGGTGAAATAAGATTCAAATGCAAAGACGGTACCATCAAGCATGTCGAAGTATATGATTCTGTTATTAAGTTGAAAGGTAAAAAAGCGATGGTATCGGTTGTGCAGGACGTCTCCATCAGGAAACGTGCTGAGGAGGGATGGCTTGAAACCGAGCGGCGCCTCACCGCTTTTATTAAATATTTTCCGGGCATTACTTTTGTAAAAAACACTGAAGGCAATTACTTGTATACAAACAGCCAGTTCGAAGAGATGATTAGAAACAAGAGCGCGAGGCCTGGCGAGACAAATGGCAACGGCCATAGTGAAAGGAAATACAGCAACCGCCTGGACCGGGCAGATAAGCTGGTGCTGGCGGAATCAAAAACGGTAACCAAAGTCGAACGTGTTGTGCAGAAGTCAGGGGCCCGTTACTGGCTGATATATAAATTCCCGATTATTGGTGACAACGGCATAGTCAATGCCATCGGTGGCGTAGGGATGGATATTACTGAACGTAGGAATGCGGAACTGGAAGTCAGGGAATCCCGGAAAAGACTATCCGCCCTCAATGCCAATGCAAATATAAAGGCGGAGGAGATTGCCGCACACATCGGCCGGGAAATCCATGATGACCTGGGCCAGATGCTGACATCCTTGAAATTCGATCTCGCCTGGCTGCAAAATAAGATGCCTGAGGAACAAGTAATCCTGCGCAACAAAACGGCTACCATGTCTGAATTGGTAGACCAGACCATAAAGTCAGTTGTTCACATAACTTCCGAATTAAGGCCGAGACTGCTGGACGACCTGGGGCTTATAGCTGCTGTCAGGTGGTATATCGATGAATTCCAGCAGAGGACAAACATCCAATGCAGGTTATCTATCGATTTTGAAGAAATATACCTGGAGAGGACCTTATCCACAGCCATTTTCCGCATTTTGCAGGAAGCACTGATAAATATAGCGCGACACGCCAAGGCAACCAGCGCAACCGTTGAACTGAAAAAATCACATAATACAATCATACTGGGTGTTACGGACAACGGGATAGGAATTACACAGGAGCAGGTAGGCAGCCCCGATTCGTTTGGATTGCTCGGCATTAAAGAACGTGCAAGCGCCATGGGGGGCACCGTAAAAATCAAGGGTGTCCCCAAAAAAGGCACTGAGATTGAGGTAACTTTGCCGAACCGGTAATAAAAAATATGATAAAGATATTAATCGCAGATGACCATCCAGTTGTGCGGCAGGGCCTGAGGCAGATATTGGCCGATATACCGGATATGATAGTAGAAGGTGAGGCCGGTGATGGGTACGAGGTGCTGGACAAGGTAAAACAAGGCGATTATGACCTGGTGTTGCTGGACATATCGATGCCTAAACTGAATGGAATTGATATTTTGAATATATGGGAACATGAAGGCAGGAGAAGGCCTAAAGTGCTGGTCTTAAGCATATACCCGGAAGAGCAATATGCTATCAGAGCGCTCAAAGCGGGCGCACTCGGGTATGTAACCAAAAATATGGCACCAAGCGAACTGGTCACTGCAATCCGGAAAGTGGCCGTTGGTGAACGGTATGTCAGCTCCACGCTTGCTGAAAAATTGGCCAGCTATTTAACCGCAGACAGGAATAAACTATTACATGAATCACTGTCTAACCGCGAATTGCAGGTCCTCACTATGATTGCCAAAGGAAAAACGGTAAAGGAAATCTCGGCGGAACTATCCCTTAGTATAAAGACCGTTTCCACATACCGTGCACGCTTGTTAGAGAAGATGCAGTTGAAGAATAACGCACAGATTATGCAGTACGCCATGCAGAATCACCTGCTGGAAGAATAAACAAACGCCCCAAGTGTTGCATAATAAAGAAACTGCTGGAAGAACTTGCTAGTTTGCAGAGTCAGGAGACATCCATAAGGGAGCTGGAAAACATAGATGGCATTATTTTGGAATACTGTCAGAGAGTATCTCAAAACTTGGAGTCGTTTACTTTTAACGAGAAACGGCTACTTCTTGATGCTCTTGAGGTAAAAATATTTGCCTACCGTGACCACACCGAGCTGCGCGGCCTTCTTCGAAGCTACGTTACCATTGCACGAACATCGGGATGTTTACGTGGACATATAACGTGAATTAAACAATCCGATGAATTGTATAATAAACAAAAAAAGACTGACTAGCAGCATCGTTTAATTACACCGTGGCATTGTCTTTGCCGCCACGGTATCATTCAAGCTTCCTTCGCAGAGTCGTGCTTGTCGCGACATCATCGATTTAGTCAATCAAGAAGCAGATGTACTACCTCCCAAGAACCGCAGCCTCTGAGAAATGTGACCAGCTAACTGCACGCCTGAGGATTCATAGCTGCTACTTTATGGCCATTTTATAGCTATATGGCCAAGTAGATATCCCGGCAGGCATGTTCATTGCTAATGGATCAGGGCTTTGCTAATATTACTTTGAGAACGTAGGTGCATTCGTCATTGACTGAGCTTATGGAACCGATTTGGCAGTTTAATCTCGGTGATTTCTTCAGGGATATGCCTGAGGAAAGGAAGCGGTACCTGGAACATTCCACCCGCAGGGTACTAAAGAAGTGCGAGTTCCTTTACCATGAAAATGACAGTGATAATAAAATGTATTATTTAGTCGAGGGCTTGATCAAGATTGCGGTAAGCACCGCTGCTGGAAGGGAAGCCATTTACTTTATACACAAGCCAGGCTCTCTCATAGGAATAACCGGTGTAGTCACGCACCAGCCCCGCACGACGGACTTACAAGCGCTTGCTCCTTCTGTAGTCTATGAAATTAATTCCGACGATTTTGACAAGCTTCTCTCAATGTTTCCTCATCTGTCCAAGAGAGTGATGGAACAAATACAGGTACGTATACGATATCTAATAGAGCTATCTGCCGGTTTGATGTACGATACCGCTGAAACCAGGTTGATAAGGATGCTGTCGTTTTTGTATCACGAGCAGCTGTTGGAGGGAAAATTGACCGGGCGACTGATTGAGATCGACAAGGATATTGTCCAAAATGACATCGCAAGTTCCATAGGGACCTCGCGCCAAACTGTTAACAGTATTTTCCGGCGGCTTGAACACGAATCCATCATAACCGTATCCGCAAAGAAAATAATAATAAATGATCCCACCGAGCTATTGCGTCGTTTAGAAGCGTAATACGACGCATTCTTATCCACTACCGATCTATATTAGTATTTTCTGCAACTACTATGGCAGGAAATTCCAGACGGTGTCCGTATTGCTGCGTTGCTGAAACGTGTGCGTTTATACGTAAAGCGTGTTGAAATTTCTTCCTGTGTAAAGTGTTTGCTAGACAACTACAATAGTTACCGATAAAATTTTTCAGAAGTCAATCAATTTGTATTACTTTACACATAATTAGATTTAGTATTTAAATTGATGGAAAGGAGGTAGGTATGCAGGAAAAAAAATACGAGGTAGGAGGGAAATCAGCTCGTATTTTACTTATTGCGTTATCACTACTGACGTTAGTTGACTTTGCAGACCGCTCAGTCTTGACAATATCACTTCAGGCAATCAAGCAAGCTTTTGACTTAACCGATGCACAGGCCGGGATGCTGCCTTCCTTGCTGCAGTTGGGGATCGCATTGCTCATTCTCCCGGTCTCCATATTTGGGGATAGGTGGGCAAGACGAAAAGCAGTCATGATCATGACGACCATTTGGAGTATATTCACAGTCGTAACAGGGTTGGCTACCCAGTTTTGGCATATGGTCGTCGCCAGATTCATGGTGGGTGCAGGAGAGGCCGGCTATATGCCTATAGGTCAAACCTGGATGAGCGTGTCTTTTCGCAAAGATGTCAGGTCCCTGATGTTCAGCATATTTTACATGTTTATGCCTATCGGAACGGCCATAGGCACCATACTTGGCGGCATAATTCTTACTGCCACAGGAAATTGGCGCATTGCATTCTTTGTTTTTGGTTTGCCTGGGTTACTGGTGGCAATCTGGATATTGTTCATGCGTGACTATACGGTTGTCAAGAGCGGAGAAGGGGTTCTGACCAAGGAATATTTCAAAAGCTGGTCAAAAATATTAAGAATAAAATCATGGTGGTTGGTAACACTGACTTGGCTCTTCATTTTCTTCTATAACTTCGCTATCCTTGCCTGGATACCTACGCTGGCTATAAGAGCATACAATTTAACTGCGGCTGCTGCCGGGACCGGATTGGGATTAGTGGCACTTGTCTATGTGCTTGGGCCCATCGGCGGGTGGCTCGCTGATAGATGGCAGAGAAAGAGCACAAATGGTCGGCCGTATCTATCAACCATATTTGTATTTTTGTCAGTCGTGACGCAAACCATCGCTGTGCTAAATGTCAGTTTGCCGTTTAATACCTGGATAATAATATATGCAATATCCCAGATTTTCTTTGGATTGGCAGCTCCTGTATATATGGCATTGCCTCAAGATATAACCCCGCCAGAACTGCGCTCAACTGCACTTGGGATGAGCAACTTTATAGCACAAATAGGCGGCGGTATGTGGGGCAGCGTTGCGGTAGGAGTTGTCTCCGATACATTGGGCGGTGGAGTGCACGGCGTACAAATGGGATTATTGCTGGCCACCGCTTTTGCACTGGTAGGTGTAGTTCTATTGATGGCTATGTTTAAGTATTACCCCAGGATGGAATGAGAGTACTGGACCTGACGGACGAGAGGGGGTATCTGTGTGGCCGTATGCTTGGCGACCTCGGGGCCGATGTCATCAAGATCGAGAATCCGGCAGGTGACTCCGGTCGGCGTCTGGGCCCGTTTATTAACAATGATCCACATCCTGAAAGAAGCCTGTACTGGCTTGCATATAACCGCAATAAACGTGGAATTACGCTCAATATAGCGGCCGCCGATGGCAAGGTTCTATTGCATAAACTGGTGAAAACGGCAGATGTAGTCATAGAGTCCTTCGATCTTGGGTACCTGGACAGTATAGGCTCAGGGTACACTGATCTCAATGGACTAAACCCCCGCGTAATTCTTACATCCATTTCGCCGTTTGGACAAAAGGGGCCTTACCGTCACTTCAAGCATACGGATATAGTGCTGATGGCGATGGGAGGCTACATGTATACCTGCGGTGACCCGGACCGGGCGCCGTTGCGACTGGGGTTTCCCCAGGCTGACCTTTTTGGTGGGGCACACGGGGCGGTGGGCACGATGATGGCTTACTATCATCAGCAAATGACAGGCAATGGACAATGGGTGGATATTTCGTCTCAGGAAGCGCTAATACAGACTTCCGGGGGATTTGGCTTTTACTACCTTAACGGAATAGCCCTCCCGCGGGCAGGGGAATACAGGGTAGGGCTCAGTACGTCCGCCAAACAACGGCTGATTTGGCCATGCAAAGATGGCTGGGTCACGTTTCAAATATTCGGTGGTAAATTCGGAGGAAAATCGAACCGCGCGCTTGTTCAGTGGATGGATAGCGAAGGTTTTGCCGATGACTATGGGAGAAATCTGGACTGGGACCGTTTTGATATGGCCCAGGCAAGCCAGGAAATAATGGACCGGATAGAGGGTCCGATCGCTGCTTTCTTCATGGCACACAACAAGAGCGAGCTGGAAGCGGGGGCACTTAGCAGGGATATCGTCTTCTATGCGGTAGCTGATATGGAGGACCTCAACAACAGTGCCCAACTTAAGTCCAGAGAATTCTGGACAGAGATCGAACATCCCGAACTGGGCAAGTCAATCACCTATCCTGGCGAGTGGGCGAAATTCTCCGGTTACCACACGCATTTCAGAAGGGCACCGTTGATCGGAGAACATAACTCCAATGTCTACGTGGACGAACTGGGATTGTCCATTGACGAGTTGGTTATGTATAGGCAAGCCGGGGTGATATAGAAAGCCGCCTGGAGATTTAGAATGGAGAAATCAATGGATGACGAAAAATACAGAAAATTAGGCGAATTATTTCATGAGCAGGATATTGAGAAACTGAAGAAATTATTTCTCTATGAACCCTGGGTATTCAAGGTGACGCCCGAATACAATGAGCAGTACATGTATGCCGAGGAAGACTACAATCCGCGTTATCTGGCGAAAACGGATTCAGAACCCGGTCTCGTTCATCCCGGCCTCATGCTGAATCAAAGTCTGGCTTCCAGGACTCACAATTTCCGCCTCCCGGAGAATATGATAAGCCTGCAAGTTTTGGATGAAGTTGAATGGGTCCGCGCCCCGCGGGTCGGTAAAACATATACCGTTACCTGGGAGCTTACCGATGTTTACGAAAAACAAGGAAAGCGCCCTGGTATCGTAGGTGCCGTTACGGGCTCGGTGGTAGATGAGGATAACAATCTGATCATGCATCACAGAATGCACAGCCTGCTTGTACATGGATAGGATAAGAAAGATGAAGAAAACTACAGAAAAAATGAAAGTTGGAAATGAATATGCCGGCAAGCCAAAGGTGATGGCGGAGGCCAGGGTGTTTGCATTCTCTGGCGGCAAATTCAATGCCCCTGGTGGCTTCCCTGCGAAGAATCATCACACGAGCCTGGAGATTGCCAAAAGCGCCGGCCTGCCCACACGGGCAGTAGCAGGAACACAACATGAAGGATATGTCACAGAGCTAATGATTGACCTGTTTGGAGAAATCTGGTTTGAAAAGGGGAAGATGGCGGTCAAATTTATTGCACTGGTTGACGTGGGTGATACGGTCACTTCCAAAGCAACTGTCGTGTCTATTGAGGAGGAAAACGGCGGCTCAAGGGTACATTTTAATATCTGGTGTGAGAACCAGCATAGCAATAAAGTGCTGGTGGGAACAGCCAGCTGTCTCGCAGGATGATGGCAATGGATTCTCTCGTAAAGTCATATAGGAGAATGAATTATCGATGGCTAACGTTTTTGATGGAGTAAAAATCCTGGAGTTTGCCTGGATAGCGGCCGGCCCGCTGACATCACAATACCTTGCGGCCCATGGCGCCACAGTCGTAAAGGTGGAGTCAGTCAGCCAGCCGGACATGACCAGAACTTCGGCTCCGTTTAAGGACGGGAAACCCGGGCTGAACCGAAGCGGACAGTTTGCCAGTATCAACTACAACAAATATGGCATGACTCTAGATTTGAACAACCCTAGGGGTATGGAGGTGGCCAGGAGACTCGTGCTGTGGGCAGATGTGGTATCAGAGAATTTTACTGCCGGGCGCATGGAAAAATGGGGACTGGGCTACCATGACATTAAGAAGATAAAACCTGACATTATCATGATACGCAACTCCAACCAGGGACAGACAGGGCCGCACGCTTCGCGGCGCGGCTTTGGCATCCTGCTGACCAGCCAGCTCGGCTTTAACTCGGTAACTGGATGGCCCGATCGCGGCCCAAAAACGTCTTATCTGGGTTATACGGACTTTATAGCGCCTCCTTTCGCTGCGACCGCCCTCATTGCATCCTTGATCCACAAGCAAAAGACAGGTGAGGGTCAGTGCATTGATATATCACAGGCAGAGGCAGGAATACAATTCCTTGCCCCAGTCTATATGGATTACATGATCAATGGTCACAAGGCACAACCTTCTGGGAACGCCTCTCCATCCTCAGCTCCTCACGGGGCCTATCCCTGCACTGGCAGTGACCGATGGGTCGCTATCAGTGTATCATCAGATTGTGAGTGGCAGGCATTCCGTGAAGTGCTTGGTAATCCGGAATGGACGACTTTGCCAAAGTTCTCTACTTTAATAGGCAGAAAGCAAAACGAGGACGAGTTGAATCGGCTTGTAGAGGAGTGGACGAAGAAGTTTAGTGCGGAAGAAGTGATGCTCCTGATGCAGGCGGCAGGTGTTTCTGCCGGCGTTGTGCAGAGCATAAAGGACCTTTTTGAAGATCCCCAGTTGGCATCACGTCAGCACGTATGGTGGATGGAGCATGAGGAGCTGGGGTTGTATCCCTACCAGGCCCCCTCACCCGTCTTATCCAGGACACCATCGGAACCGCGAATGCCCTTTCCCAGTCTTGGCGAACACACTCAAATGGTTTGCCAGGAGATGCTCGGCATGTCGGATGACGAGTTCGTCTCTTTGTTTTCAGAAGGCGTTTTTGGGTAGACAGATGTGTACATCACAGCATGAACGAACAGGTAACAAGGTTGAGAACAACCAGAGAAAACAAGGAGGCGTGTGATGATCATTGACTCTCATTGTCACATAATGGCAGAAGGTTGGAGACCCGAGGAGTTTTTAAACGGCCTTTGCGAAATCGGTGCTGAGAGATTGAGGATTGGTAAAGACGTTATACGGAGCACGATGCTCCCAACGCTATGGGACGTGGAAGGAACGAAAAGGATAGCCGCTATGGATAGGGACGGCATAGACGCCTGTATTATCCACCCTATAGATTTCGGACTGGCTGTCAACTGCACAGAGCCAGCGGTTTCATATCAAATTCAAAACGAGATAATGTGGAAAATCGCACAGCGCTATAAAGGACGATTTTATGCTTCTGTAAGTGTCGATCCGCGCAGAAAAGATGCGGTCCGGTTGCTTGAAAAGGGCGTTTCTCGCTACGGAGCCATAGCTTTGAAGCTGCATCCGGGGTCGGGATTTTTTCCAAATGACGAAATTTGCTATCCCCTTTACCAAAAGGCAGCCGAATTGAATGTTCCAGTTGTCTTCCATACGGGTACAATGATCGCCCCTCTCAAAAGCAAGTACTGTTATCCCATGTACATTGATGAGGTAGCGGTGGATTTTCCCAAGACTAGGTTTTGCATGGCGCATATGGGATTCAAGCTGTGGCCCGAAGCTATTGGCTTGGTGGACGTAAATCCTAACTTGTTCATAGATATCTCGGGGTGGCAAGGAGAGGCAAAGAAACATCCTCAGAGGTTCTATGGCATTTTGCGGGAGGTGTTGGATAATATCCCTTCGGAAAAAGTGATGTGGGGCACGGACGGGCCAACTGCCAATCTGACACTGCCCGACAAGGAATTCATGCATTTGATCAAAGATGCCGATAAGAACGGAGCTGCTTTCGGGATCTCGTTCACAGCCAAAGAGATAAACGACCTCCTTAGTGGCAGCGCCATCGGCTTTTTCAATCTCAAAGGGGCAAACTTGTGAGCCTCCATATGGATGCATGTCGATCCGTAAGAAATATGATTGCTAAATATCCGCGATATATGCAATAAGCCCGGCATGCTTTCTGCTTCAGACATTGATGCCAATAATTCGATGCAGATTTAACAATTGATAACTAGCTTTCCATCAAGCGAATTCCTGCCAGAAAGAGGTACAAGATGAGTGAAATAACTACGCCCACTGACACTGAAAAGAAAAGAGCCATAAACCGCCTCAAGAGCATGTACCCCCTGAGAAACATGGTGGCGCAGGACTACATAGATACACTGAAGGCCAGCGCCGAGGGCAAACCCACGGTATGGTCCATGCTCACCTACTGGGAAGGCGACCTTCCCCTCAAGGCCATGGATCTTAACATCGTTTATCCCGAGAATTATGCCACCCTCCTGGCCTCCAGTGGGTCAGCAGAACCGTTTCTCGACGCATCCGATTCCGATGGCTATCCCACCCACATGTGCGGCTACGGCCGCAGCACTATTGGCTACGCTTACCGTATGATGAAGGAGTTGGGGGGCAAAATTCCACCTGAGGCCCCGATGGGAGGTATGGCCAAGCCCGCTCTTCTACTGGGTTCCGGTATTATCTGCGATGCGCGCTTCAAATTCTTCCAGGCCCTTGCCAGGTATTTTGACGCCCCGCAGTGGTGCTTGGAAATGCCAATGATGGGTACTTTTGAAGGCAATGAGCCCGATCTCGAGGAGTACCAGGTCAAATTCCTGGTCAAAGAATTACGAAACTTCATCGCTTTCCTGGAGAAGACTCTAGGTAAAAAGATGGACTTTGCTAGGCTGGAGGAACTTGTCGACCTGGCCGTCCAGATGCATGAGACCACTTGGCAAATCAATGAGTTGCGCAAATCTACACCGGGTCCCATGCACAGCACGGATTTCTGGAGCAGCATGCCGCCTGCACTCTTCTTCGCCGGCGATATGAAACTGGCGCTCAAATTATTTCAGGATATGCTGGCAGAAGTACAGGACCGTGTTAATAACAAGGTGTCTGCCATAAATTACCCGGAAAAGTACCGCTTGCTATTTGCTGAGCTTCCCCCCTGGCACAGCCTGGGTTTCTTCAATAACTTGGCTGAAATGGGCTGGAATTTTGTTTATGAGAGCTATGGCTACCACGCCCCGAAGCCCCCTAACCTGACTAAGATCAGTGATCCGGTAGAAAAGATGGCACGCCTGTCACGAAATTTCATATTCAACATCCATGCCCAGGCCAAGGCTGACAACGTTGCCAACCCTATCGTCGAAACCTACATGAAAATAGCCCAGGGCTGGAAAACAGATGGTCTTTTCCTGCACCCGCTTATCTCTTGCCGCGCCGCCAGCGCTGGCTTGCGCGCAGTACAAGACCAAGTGCAGAGAAGGCTCGATGTGCCCGCGCTATGGGTAGAAGGCGATATTATCGACAAGCGCGTTTTCAATCCTCAGGAGACGCTGGCCCGCGCCGAGGCTTTCGAACAGACCATGGATCACTTCAGAAAGGTCAGAAAAGCCAAAGGACTTGACTGGTAGGGTGAAAATAAAACCGGGAGATTAAGATGGCGATAGCAACTAAGAAAGGGCTTGCCCTGGCGAAGGAAATCTATTCTGACAGGGGCCAGCGCGTACGTGAATTGCGCAAGGCCGGCAAGAAAATAATCGGCTACATATGCCTCTATCCCCCCGTCGAGATGATAACGGCGCTCGGCCTGATCCCCTTCCGAGTCTTCGGAGATATGAGCGAACCGATCACCGCTGCCGACCAGGTTTCGACCACGGTAGTTTGTCCTTTCCTGCGCAGTATCATCGACCTGGGAATCAAAGGTAAGTTCAACTTCCTGGATGGCATCATTGGCGCACACACCTGCGATATCGGCGCTGGCCTCATCCTCCAGTGGCGCGACTACGTTAAGGATGCTCCATTTACACACTTGGTTGATGTGCCCCATACTGACCATCCGGCCTCTGTCGACTACTTCGCCGGACAATTAAATTCACTCAAACGCCACCTTGAAGAACTGGCCGGAGAGGAACTCACCGACGACAAGCTCAAGAAAGCCGTAGAGCTTCATAATAAGCAGCGCAAGCTGGTACGTGAGCTTTACGACCTGCGCAAGTCTGACCCGCCGCTCCTTTCATCGACCGAGAACCTGGAAGTCCTGGTTTCACTTTTCAGCCTTCCCGTCGAGGAAGGCAATGACCTGCTGCAGTATGTCATCAAGGAAGCAAAGGAGCGCAAGGACAAACCGGCCAGGAAAAAGGCCCGTTTGCTTGTCTGGGGTCCGGTTTTCGACAACACCTCGCTCTACGAACTTATCGAGAGCGCCGATGCCAGCGTGGTCGTCGACGATACCTGCGTCGGCACGAGGGCATTCTGGGCGGACGTCAAGGCTCCCTATGACCTGCAGGCCCTGGCGCAGCGTTATCTTATAGATATCAAATGTCCTCGCACATACAGGCAGGCAACTCCTTCCGAAACCAAGAGAGACTACGACAAAGATCTTGACAGCCGCTTCAACTATATCAAGAAGGCAGTAACAGACTGGCACGTCAACGGCGCCATACTCCAGAGCGTGAAATACTGCGATACACATGGCTACGAGGTACCGAATCTGAGGCATTATCTGGACACTCTGGGAATACCCAGCATTTATATTGAACACGACTACAGCGAAAGATCGCTGGCGCCCATCAAGACCAGGGTGGAGGGGTTCTTAGAGACACTGGGCTAAGAAACTCACAAACCCGCAAGCTAAACAAAGCCTCCAGTCTCTTTTTCGTGGGTATTGAAGGCCAGTAGGGCTCAGATGAACATCGACACCTGATGTTGCCAATGGAAATTATTATGATCGCGGGCCATGATGGATGTTAATCTCTTCACATGAGAATTGAAATGGAAAATCCCGGGTAAATTGACTTAGAAAATTCAGGAGGAACATTAATGTCAGCGAATTGTGAACCCTTGCTGGGCAAAGTAGCGCTGGTTACGGGAGCGGGAGGCGGAATCGGTAAGGCGACGGTCCTCAAATTGGCTGAGGCCGGGGCCAATATTTTGATGTGCGACAAAAAGACCGAGACCTTGCAGGCCTTAACCGACGCAGTCATCAAAATGGGCCGGAAGGCAGTCTGGATCGGCACAGACATGGGCATTATGGACGACGTAAACAAGCTGGTAGAAAAGGCTAAGGCGGATTTCACCAGAGTAGATGTGCTGGTAAACTGCGCTGCTATCAGCCCTTTCTTTGGCCCGGTCCTTCAGTCTGATGAAAGGCTCTGGGACAAGATAATGTGCGTTAATCTCAAGGGGCCGTTTTTCCTGAGCATGGGTGTTGCCAAGCTAATGATTGAAAAGAAGCTGCCATGCAATATAATTAATATAGCTTCGACGGGCGGAATGCGGCCCGACCCGATGCTCGCCATCTACGCTATCAGCAAAGCGGGAATAATCCATATGACCAGAGTGTTGGCGGCGGAACTGGGCGCTTTTGGTATTAGGTGCAATTCGATTTCTCCGTCCTTCATACGCACACGTTTCTCACAGCCTATCTGGGGTTTCCCCGAAATTCTGGACATGACGGTCAAACAAATCCCGCTGGGGCGCATCGGCGAACCGGAGGAAGTTGCCAAGGTGGTAGTTTTCCTGGCTTCCGATGCATCCAGTTATGTCGACAGCGAAAACATAGTCGTCACAGGCGGTATGTACGCGGGATAACAGGAAATATGATGCAGTTGAAGTTATAGGGCAAAAGCGATCCATCGCAGAACGGCTGTTAGCGCCACATACCCGGGCCTAATCACCACTTATGTCTCATTTTCTGATTTCCGTCTGAATGGCGATTGCCTTTTTTCAACGCCTTCATGAACCTGTGCCAGTGCGGAATGCAATCACAATAATTGAACGTGAGATTGCACCGGTAAAATGCAGATTCTCATATAAGAGGATAACATGAACGGCATTACAGTACGGCATATGGCGTACACAAAAGCCTGAAAAGTGTGATTCGTCAAATAAATCCTTCAATCGGCCAGGTACCACCTTGCCTTCGACGCAACATAATGAACCCGCCCAGGTGGAAGCCGGCAGAGCTTGGAATTCCTTGTATAACCCCGGATTAATGGAGGGCCAAGATATTCGTCTGACCCGGTGCGGAGACCCGCCGAACCCGGTCCGGAGACCCGCCGTATCCGGTGCCGAGACCGGACGGACGGACACGGGACACGGACGGATAGTCTCCTCCTCCGCCGGGTAGTCTCGTCCGGCTGTCACAACCTATACCAGTATGGGACCCGCCAAGGGATGACCCCCGCCGTACCGTCACCGCTGACGAGACTGTTAATGGCGGTGGTCCGGCAGGTGGGTACGGCGGGTGCTCCCCGAGTAGCATATCAATGACCATCGACAGCCGATGTGCATAATCAGAGCATGCCCTATACTCCACTTCAATACTGATTTTTGTTCCAGTCTTTGATTTAGTCACCTAAGTTTCCCCGTCCCCTAGCTAATTTCAGTCCTGGCAGCTCTGCCAACACTCTGCGCCGCATTTTGCGCACTTGATGTATGCAGCCACCTCTCCCTCTGCTCCGCATTTGCACTTGAAGGTATACCCCAGACCGGCCAGAGGATCACCTTCCAGCCTTTCACTTGCTGTCAAAGCTAGGTAAGTGGTCTCACCGCAGCATAATCCGCACAGCAAATCCGATGGTTCCACGAGTAGCGAGTCGGGTTCTCGGCGAACCACTCCTTTGGCAGCCCAGTTGGGCCACTGTTCTTCCTTGTCAAATTTCCACAAGGTACATATGTTATCCTCAACAAGGTAATCGCACTCCGATCGATGCATAGCTCCTAGCCACTTGACAGCGTCGAGCAGGTCTTTTATATCCTGAATCTCGTTGACGGACAAGTGTGAGTCCTTTTTTCCCGATCTGACCACGGGGGTGGTGCCATCCGATACCTGGACTTCAGAGGATTGAGTTGACGGCGAATCCGACGTGGGTTCCATTTGGTTGATTAACTCGTCTATCGGGGTTTGCGGATTTGCCTTGCTGAGGGCGCACAGGCGTTCTAGAGCACGCCCACCCAGCTTTCCAGATGCCACCAAGGTTGTCACCAGACCTTGGTGATCCGGCGGCAACTCACAGATCAGAATGGCCTCGTGCGGCCCTATCTCTCCACATTCGATTTTAGCATGCATGCTAACCGGAAGCTCAAGCAGGGCGAGTCGTGCGGAGATGGTTCTTTGAGGAATCCCCGTCCGTCTTTCCAGTTCCCTCTGTGAGAGCTTGTGACGGTCGAGGTAGCTCTTCAGTGCCCTGGCTTGTTCCAGGGGCGGGACGTCCTCCCGTTGACTGTTCTCGGCAAGCTGCAGTTCCAAGGTCCGCTGGTCGTCGAGATCATGTCGAATTATACAGTCTATATGTGAAAGATTGGCGTCTCTTGCTGCACGCAAGCGCCTTTCGCCGACCACAACCATATACTTGCCATCCGATGTTGGCCTGACCACAATCGGGCTTGTGGGACCTGATCCTGCAAAACTCTCAGCGAGTGATTTCAGTCCCTCTGTGGTAAATGTTTTTCTTGGCTGGTTTGGATCGGGTACGATATCGTCGACGGGCAGCCGTGAAAGTTTCTGTGCACCTGCGGCTCGTCTTGTAATTCGGCGTTTTGCCATTTTACACCTCCAAAATTGATACTTTCTCAGGGTTCGTGACCATTGCTATTTGCTATATGAAGTTGCTTCTTAAAACATATCTGTACCTCCGTGGTCAAAACTCAGGATGAGCTGCGCGCATGGGATCGTGCCATGCCTGCTCTTCGGCCGCACCTTTGGCAGTCAACCTGTAAAACACTCGGTTCTCCAGAAAATCGTAGGTTGCCGGTTCGTCTCTATCGGCGCGCTCAACTAGACCAAGGATCTTGAACCAGTGCCAGTATTTAGCGAACGAGTTGTAAGTGCATCCTCTTATGGACTTGTCGCCAATTTCCATCCTGGCTTGATTGATCCTTTTGAGGTCCTCTTTCAGTGCATAAAAAACATCGGCAGTACAGGCCTCGCCTCGCTCTTCAAGATAGCGCTTGGTGAAGAGGCCAGGCCGATACTCCGATGCACCTCTGCCCCAGCCTACAGTCATTTGCCCGGAATTTCTATGCCGTCCTCTCGTATTGGACAGTGCCTTCTTTTCGTTATTCTTCTTCTTTGAACTGTGCTGTTTCATTTTCCTTAGTGTCCCAAAGTTTTTGGCATTCAGACCTCAACTGCTCTAAATTGGAATCAACGTACTCCATCGTCGTGGAGATATTGGAATGACCGAGCAACAATTGAAGTTTCTTGATGTCCAATCCCTTGCTAACCCATGTCGTAGCTAGAAAATGACGTAAATCGTGAGGATGAAGCCCCGCTATTCCAATGCGTCGGCCAAGCTTTTCAACCAGCTGCCAACCCCGTTGCCTCGTGAAGGGAAATAGCAAAGGACCTCGATACGAAAAACGCTGACGCCATCTGAGATATTCAGCCAATAGTCCTAAAGCATTGGGATCAATAGGCACTATTCTCTGGTGCCGTTGCTCGATCTTTTCCCGAATGGTTTTTTCCACTTTGTCACCACAGCCTGGGCAAAAAAGATGCCTCTTACCCAAGCTAACTCCACAGTGCGGGCATTTCAGTTTAGACCTCTCTTTCAAATGCATTATTGTTAGTGTTCCATTCTTGAAGTCGATGTCGTCTGTCTTCGCCCCGGTAGCTTCGCTAATGCGAATCCCGGTTTTAGACAAAAGGGATACGAAAGCCCGGTCTCGAGGGTTGGTAGCAGCGGCAATGAGGCGATCTATCAGCTGAGGCTCCGAATGTGCTTTCAAGTCTTTGGTAATGGCAACTCTTGTCATCTCGTCTTACCTGCCTCAACCGTAATTGAGAATGGTAATAGGGGTGTATTGTGCTCATGTAAACAAGGTGACTCCATCAAACGGCAGTGCTAGCGAGTCGCAGACTGCCCGCAAGGGGATCAGGCTGGTTTGCGGAGCCAATACCAGCTATATACCGGACGAAGCTTGGCTGACCGAGAAAAACCGCTTTGACGGACACTGCCGGATTAGGGTGAGCCGGCACAACATAGTCATACCCAATCTTGGTGGATTGGAGCTTGCCGAGGCACTGGTAAGGGTCATTCCTTTTGCCGAGAAGGGCAACGGTAGGCCGATTCTACGCTGCATCAAATTCATGCAGAGGGACGGCAAACTGAGCCTGATAACCTGTGACGGATTTCGGTTGGCGATCATGGCACTCGACTTTGAGGATAGTGATAACGACGTCCTCGTAGACGCCTCGGAGCTTCGCAGTATCGTCTTAGCCTTGAAAAAGGCCCAGCGTGTCAGGCTGAGCTTCAAAGAGAACGGTGAGAAGGATGACAGATACCTGATCATCGATACCGAGGCCATCAGCTACAGGTTCAAGGCACAGGTAGGCGACTATCCCGATTATGAAGGGATTATGCCGAGCGAGTTTGTGAGTCTATCTGCGCTTTGGCTTGACAGAGAATGCCCTATCAAGCTTTCTCTGTCCGAGGGCAAAGTAACCTTACAAGCCAAAGAGGACAGGGGCGAAGCGGTTATACAGGCTGATACCACTGGGCAAGCGGAAATTGCGGTCAATGCCAGCTTTCTCTTACAGGGGTTGCGAGCCATGGGAGGGATGACCGAGTTGAGCATAAAGGATGCTGTGTCTTCCATGCTCTTCTCAGCCGATGACTTTCAACTCCTAATTACGCCAATGGTATGGACTGAGCACAAGCCCGTGGTTGCTGCTGAAAAAGGAGAGGGGAAACAAACTGCACCCAAAAAACCCGCGGATAAAGGAATAGCTACCGAACCCGGCAAACAAAGGGCGAACCCGGCTCAGGACGTAGTGGCGGAAGCTGAGGCGGTTATAAGCAAAGCCGCGAAAAAGGTTAAATCGGCCAGCACCCAAAAGACCAAGGACAAGCCGGAAAGCAGGCGTGACAAAGTCAAAGCGGGAAAGGCATAAGGGTCGGAGCCTGCAATGGCAAAACCCAAAAGCAAGGTCGTGAAGACGCAGGATGAGTGTTACTGGAAATGTACAAACCACTGTCAAAAAGGATATCGGCCTAACCAGCCTTGTCCGGGCTGTTTTATGTATCAGAGCAACTTGCGAACGATACGCAAGCTGAAGCGGCTCCATCTCATGTGAGCTATGCTCATCGGGTAAACAAAGTAATAAGAACGCTAAGCCAAACTAAACTAAACAAGGCATAAAGGCGGGGTTATGATAACCCCGCTTTTGTGTTTTTTTTGGTTGTGTTGTAGTCAAGGGATAATGTCAGTACTTAATGTTCAGCGATTCTGTCAGTTATACTCCCTCGGCGACTAAGATCTTTTGTTTATTCCCGCCATCGGGTATTTGTCGTATAGCTGCCA